>NZ_JBFUGJ010000108.1:0-16969 GCF_056402975.1 Mesorhizobium sp. P3_A9
GTCCTTCAGGCGGCCGGAGATGAACAGGTAGCCGTCGGCATCGAGATGGCCACGGTCGCCTGTCCGCAGCCATCCATCGGCAAAGGCTGTCTGGTTGGCCGAGGGGTCTCCATCATAGCCATGCATGACGCCAGGCCCGCGAATGGCCACTTCGCCATTCTCGCCGGCGGCCAGGACCGCCCCGCTCTCATCCATGATGGCAATGTCGGGACCCGCGGCTTTGCCAACGGAGCCAGGTTTGCGTTGGAACGGCGGAAGCCGATTGCTCGCAATCTGCGGCCCTGCTTCGGTCATGCCATACGCTTCGACGAACGGCACGCCAAACGCGGTTTCGACATCCAGGATCAGCTGTGCCGGCATTGGCGCCGAAGCCGAGCGAATGAAGCGCAAGCTGCTCTGGCGCGGATCTCCTGCATGGAGATGGATCTGATCGAGGACAGTCCGATGAACGGTCGGTGAAGCCGAATACCAGCTCGGTCTGAACTCCTCGAGATTGCCGAAAAAGGCGTCGGCCGAGAAGCCCTCCATGCTGATGTAGCTGCCGCCTGAAACCAGTGATGCCAGAAGGCCGCTGATGCCATGGATGTGGAACAATGGCATTACACCCAGGCAGCGGTCGGCCTGGGTGAGGCCCAWCACTGTGTGGATATTCCGGGCCGAGACGCAGAGATTTCGATGAGTCAGCGGTACCAGCTTGGCTTGCGCCGACGTACCCGAGGTGAACAACAGCAGGGCGATATCGTCTGGCGCAGGTGCCTTCTTCCGTGTTGCTGCGGGCTGATCGTCGGCTCCGCCGTCACCAGTCAGCGAGAACAGCCCGGCTGCCGCGTCAGCTTTTGCGTGCAGTCGCAGGATGCGCATGTTCAGCGACGCTGCCACGGCAAGCACCGGCGATCGCCAGCCATCCGGCACGATCAGCACCTTGGCTCGCAAGGCGTTGAGCTGCTGACCAAGTTCATGCTCGGACCAGGCTGGATTCAGGGGCGTGTATGCCGCATTGGCTGCGATCGCCACGATCGCCACGGCAGCTTCCGCGCCGGGTGGCAGCAGCGAAGCCACCCGATCCGAAGTCTCGACGCCTTCCGCTGCAAGCCGCTCACCGACATAACGGATATGACGTCCTAGCCCCTCATAGGTGAGAGGCGAACGTCGTGCGGCCACRAGGGCCGACGATTGCGAATTCTGTCCCGCATGCCGATCCACATGGTCACGTATCGTGTCCATCAGATCACGCTCCGGGATCGAAATTGTGTAACCACCGATCAATCCAAGGGAGCACCAAGCCCGGATCATTGAGTGCTTGCTGACAACCTGGATGTCAATGTGTGGGCCGGGCAAAACGCAGGCATAATAGGGGTATTTGGCCCGCTTCCGTACTTCAGGAAGACCCTGCCGGCAGGATTTCGGCCAGACGCGGACGTCAGTCCTTCGCACGCTCCACATAAGCCCCGTCGGCCGTCATCACCACCACGCGGGTGCCGGGCGCGATGTGCGGCGGCACTGTGGTGCGCACGCCGTTGGAGAGCACGGCGGGCTTATAGGAGGACGATGCTGTCTGGCCCTTGGTTGTCGGCTCGGTCTCGACCACTTCGAAAGTGGCGCGCTGCGGCAGCACCAGCGCAATCGCGATGCCGTTGAACTGCGAGACCTGCACCGGCATGCCTTCCTTCAGATAGGGTGCCGCGTCGCCGACAACGGCTTCCGACACCGCCACCTGGTCATAGGTTTCCGGGTTCATGAAGTGATAGCCTTCGCCGTCGGCGTAGAGGAAGGTGTGCTCGCGCTCCTCGACATAGGCGCGCTCGACCTGTTCGGTCGTGCGGTAGCGCTCCGACACCTTCACTCCGTCGCCGATGCGGCGCATGTCGAGCTGCGTCACCGGCGTGCCCTTGCCTGGGTGGATGTTTTCGGCAAAGAGGATCACATAAAGCTTGCCGTCCTTGTCGACGACATTGCCTTTGCGGAGCGAACTGGCGATGACTTTCACCACGGTTTTAAATCCTGCGAGAGTTGACGGGCGTTTGCCGGCTTGTGCGGCGCTGGTAGCGCATCTTGGCGCGAACCGCCAGCCCCAAAGCCGCGCCAGCACGCCTTCAATCCGCTCATGACCGCCGCTTCGCCCTGGTGGACGCCTGACGTTCACGCCGACCGCCGCCCGCGCCTGCTGCTGCGCAATGGCCTCACCGCCACGCTGCGCGACTGGTTTGCCAGCCGTGATTTCATCGAGGTGGAAACGGCGGCGCTGCAGATCTCGCCCGGCAATGAGGCGCATCTGGCGGCTTTTGTCACCGAGGTGGTCGGTCCGGATGGCGCGCGGTCGCCGCTTTATCTCCATACCTCGCCGGAATTCGCCTGCAAGAAGCTGCTCGCCGCCGGTGAAGTCAGGATTTTTAGTCTTGGCCCGGTCTGGCGCAACCGCGAGCGCGGGCCCTTGCACCATCCCGAATTCACCATGCTCGAATGGTACCGGGTGGGCGAGACCTATGAGAGCCTGATGCGCGATTGTGCCGATCTGCTGGCGCTGGCCGCGACGAAGGCAGAGGCCACGCGCTTTTCCTTCCGGGGTCGCGATTGCGACCCGTTCGCCGAGCCGGAGCGGCTGACGGTGGCCGACGCCTTCACCCGCCATGCCGGCATCGATCTCCTGGCCACGGTCGCCGCCGATGGCGGCACCGACCGGGACGCGCTCTACGCTGCGCTGGGTCAAGCCGGCCTGCGCACGGCGCCCGACGACAGCTGGGCCGACCTGTTCAGCCGGGTGATGGTGGAAAAGATCGAGCCCAATCTGGGCTTCGGCCGGGCCACCATCCTGTGTGAATATCCGATCGCCGAGGCGGCACTTGCCCGGCCGAGCCCGCGAGATGCGCGCGTCGCCGAACGTTTCGAGCTCTATTGCTGCGGCGTCGARCTCGCCAATGGCTTTGGCGAGCTGACCGATGCCGCCGAGCAGCGCCGGCGCTTCATCCTCGAGATGGACGAAAAAGAGCGCATCTATGGCGAGCGCTATCCACTGGACGAGGATTTTCTGGCTGCGCTGGCCATCATGCCGCAGGCCAGCGGCATCGCGCTCGGCTTCGACCGGCTGGTGATGCTGGCGACCGGCGCGCAGAAGATCGAGGATGTGATCTGGACACCGGTCGCGGCAACCTGAACGGCACGCCTGCGGCCGGTCTTCTCACTTTAATGCGCGAAAACCTGTTCCAGCGAGCGAAAGCCCTTGAATTCCAAAGCGTTGCCGGAGGGGTCGCGGATGAACAGCGTCGCCTGTTCGCCCGGCTCGCCCTTGAAGCGCACCATCGGCCGTTCCAGCCAGTCGATGTCGTCGCGCGCTTCCAGCCGCGTCGCCAGGCGCTGCCAGTCGTCCATCAACAGCACGGCGCCGAAATGCGGGATCGGCACCAGAATGCCGTCGACCTTGCCGTCGCTGGCGGCTTGCGCGGCCTGCGGTCGCAAATGCGCCGACATCTGGTGGCCGTAAAGATCGAAATCGACCCAGGTCGCCGACGAGCGGCCAATCGCGCAGCCCAGCACCTCGCCATAGAAAGTTCGGGTTTCATCGAGATCACGGACCGGGAAGGCGAGATGGAAGGGCGTCATCGAGAATGCTCCGTGCAGGCTGCGGACTGATTTTGCGTCACAGGGTTCTGGGTAGGAACCATATAACGATGCATTTTGATTGAAGCCTGTGCCATTGCACAAGCCGGACCGGAACAATAGATGGGTGGGCGCGGCCGCAAGCTGGCCGCGACAAGCAGGATTACAGGCATGGCCGACATATCAGACGCTGCAAAACTGACCGACCGCGTCGCGGCGCTGGTCGAGGCCGCCAAAAAGGCCGGCGCCGATGCGGCCGATGCGGTCGCCGTGCGCGGCCGCTCCACCAGTGTGTCGGTTCGGCTCGGCAAGGTCGAGGCCACCGAATCGTCGGAAGCCGAGGACGTTTCGCTGCGCGTCTTCGTCGGCCAGAAAGTGGCGAGCGTCTCGGCCACCGCCGCGTCCGACCCGGCGATGCTCGCCGAGCGCGCCGTTGCCATGGCGAAAGTCTCGCCTGAGGATCCCTATCAGGGGCTGGCCGATCCGGCGTTGCTGGCAAGGCAGACGCGCGATCTCGACCTGTTCGATGGCACCGAAGTGTCGGCCGATCAGTTGAAGGAAGCAGCCCTTGCGGCGGAAGCGGCGGCACTTGCCGTCAAGGGCGTAACCAATTCGGCCGGCAGCGGCGCCAGTGCCGGGCTGGGTGGTATGGTGTTGGCCACTTCGCACGGCTTCCTCGGTCATTATGTCGGTTCGGGTTTTTCGCGTTCCGCCAGCGTCATCGCCGGCGAGGGCACCGGCATGGAGCGCGACTATGACTTCTCCTCGCGCCGGCACTTTGCCGACCTCGATGCGCCCGGGGATATCGGCCGCAAGGCCGGCGAACGCGCCGTGCGCCGCATCGGCGCGCGCAAGGCGGCGACCGGGCCGATCGACGTGGTCTTCGATCCGCGCGTGGCGCGCGGCATCGCCGGCCATATTGCCGGCGCCATCAATGGCGCGTCCGTCGCGCGCAAGACGTCGTTCCTGCGCGACATGATGGGCAAGCAGGTGGCCGCAGCAGCGATCACGGTCACCGACGAACCGCTCAGGCCGCGTGGCCAGGCCACGCGCCCGTTCGACGGCGAGGGCATCGAGGGCGAGAAGCTTCTGATGGTCGAAAAGGGTGTGCTCAACCATTGGTTCCTGTCGACCTCAGCCGCAAGGGAACTGGGATTGATCACCAATGGGCGCGGATCGCGCAGCGGCTCGTCCGTTTCGCCGTCCTCCACCAATCTCGCCATCGAGCCGGGCGAGCGCTCGCCGGAGGATCTGATCAAGTCGCTCAAGACCGGCTTCTACGTCACCGAAGTGTTCGGCCAGGGCGTCGACATGTTGACCGGCGAATACAGCCGCGGTGCCTCCGGTTTCTGGATCGAGAATGGCGAACTTGCCTATCCGGTCGCCGAAGTCACCATCGCCTCGAATTTGAAGACGATGTTCCTCAACATGGTGCCGGCCAACGACCTCGACCGCAATTTCGGCACCGCCGCGCCAACGCTCCTGATCGAAGGCATGACTCTTGCCGGAGCATGAGCTGACCACTGCCGGTGCCCCTTCTGGCGCCCTTGGGGATCTGCCGCTGCTGCGCGACGCCGCCCGCGAGGCGGGCCTCATCGCCATGCGCTACTTCGGCAACAGCCCGCAAGTCTGGATGAAGGGCGGCACCTCGCCGGTCAGCGAAGCCGATCATGCGGCCGACGCCTATCTGCGCCAGACCCTGCTCGCGGCGCGGCCGGACTATGGCTGGCTGTCGGAAGAAACGGTCGACGATCCGGCGCGGCTTTCGGCCCGCCGCACCTTCGTCGTCGATCCGATCGACGGCACACGTGGCTTCCTTGAGGGACAGCGCACCTGGTGCGTCAGCGTTGCCGTCGTCGAACAAGGCCGCACGCTCGCCGGCGTGCTCGAATGCCCGGCGATGGACGAAACCTACTGGGCGCTGCCCGGCCAGGGTGCCTTCCGCAACGGCAAACGCGTTGGCGTGCGCGCGCTTGGCGAGAATGCCGAGATTTCCGGACTGAAGCAGCTGATCGACCTGGTGCCGGCCGACTGGCAGAAACGGCTGACACGGGCCCCTTACAGCCCCTCGCTTGCCTACCGCCTGGCAATGATCGCCAACGGCACGCTCGACGCCACCTTCGTCAAGCCGAACGCGCATGACTGGGACATCGCCGCAGCCGATCTCATCCTGCGCGAGGCCGGCGGCCAGCTGCTCGACCCGCATGGCCGCGCGCCGCTCTATGCCGGCGAAGTGACCCGCCACGGCGCGCTCGCCGCCGGCAGCGGTGAGCTGTTGGCGGTGCTCGTCGATGTCATCGCCGGGCTGTGAAACCATATTCGCAGGTTCCAAAGTCGGCGGCTTTGGTCTAGACCTGTCACAAACTCACAATATGTGAAGGACCGACATGGCCGCGGAAGACGGAAAGAAACAGCTTTTGCACCTGGTGTTCGGCGGCGAACTGAAGAAGCTTGGCGGCACCGAGTTCCGCGATCTCGACGCGCTCGACATTGTCGGCGTCTATCCGGATTATCAATCCGCGCACACGGTGTGGAAAGCCAAGGCGCAGGCCAGCGTGGACAATGCCCATATGCGTTATTTCGTCGTTCATTTGCACCGTCTGCTGGATCCCGACAGCAAGGTCGTCGGTTGAATTCGATGGAGCATGACCTGGCGAAAGGGCCAGCCAGCGACGCCACGCCTACAGGCAGGGGCGGCAGCCGCGCGACCAAGGCCTTTTGGCGCAAGATACGCGAACCACTCGCGCAGTCGCGATTCGTCAAGAACGCCATTGCCAGCCTGCTCGCGCAATTCGTGCGCCTGGTTCGCCTGACCAGCCCCCTGGTCGCCGGATCGGCGCGCTTTTCGGGCGGCGCCTATGCCGAGTTCGAGCCCGGTATCATTGCTCTGTGGCACGGCCAGCATCTTTTGACGCCGGCCTTTTATCCCAAGCGTAAACCGCTGGTCGCCATGGTGTCACGTAGCGCCGATGCCGAGCTCAACGCGCTGATGCTGGAGAAATTCGGCATCGAGGCGGTGCGCGGTTCCGGTGGACGTGACAATGCCAGGCATCTCGACAAGGGTGGGGCCAAGGCCCTCATCGCCCTCAAAAAGTCGCTCACCGCTGGCAAGAACGTCGCCATGATCGCAGACATTCCGCACGGCACGCCTCGCGACGCAGGGCTTGGCATCGTTCTGCTGGCGCGTCTCTCGGGCCGGCCGCTGCTGCCTGTAGCCATTACCACCAGCCGCCGCAAGGTGCTGGAGAAGAGCTGGGACAAGACGACCATCAACCTGCCATTCGGCCGATCCGCTGTCGTTATAGGCTCACCGATTTTCGTGGCGGCCGGTGCCGACGAAGCCGAAATGGAACGCAAGCGCCAGGAAATCACCGCTGCGCTCAATGCCGCGACGGCCGAGGCCGACCGCCTTGTGGACGGTCGGCGATGAGCGGTCGCTGGGCGCGCGCCATGCTGTCGGCATACCGTTTTGCCGGCGCCGCGGCCTATCCGCTGGTCGGGCCGTACGTTGCCTGGCGCACCTCGCRSGGCAAGGAAGACCGCAACCGCCGTCGCGAGCGCTATGGCGTCGCCGGCCGCCCGCGCCCCGAAGGACCGGTTATCTGGATCCATGCCGCGAGCGTCGGCGAGACCATAGCCGTCGTGCCGCTGGTCGAAAGCATTCTCGATTATGGCGTCAACATCGTTTTGACGACCGGCACCGTGACATCGGCCCAGGTTGCCGACGAGCGGCTCGGCGACCGCATCATCCACCAATATGTGCCGCTCGACCTGAAGCCGGCGGTCAGCCGGTTCCTCGATCACTGGCGGCCGGACCTGGCGATCATCGCCGAATCCGAGATCTGGCCTATGACCATCCTCGAGCTTGGCGCGCGCCACGTGCCGCAGGTGCTGGTCAACGGCAGGCTGTCCGACCGCTCGTTCACCTCGTGGAAGAAGCGCGCCAACATCGCCGAGGCGTTGTTCGAGAACCTTGCCCATGTCGTTGCCCAGTCCGATGTCGACGGCGAGCGTTTTCGCGCGCTCGGTGCCCGGCCGGTCACGGTGTCGGGCAACCTCAAGGTCGATACCAATCCGCCGCCCGTCGACCAACGGGCGCTGGCCACCTTGCAGCGGCAGATCGGCGGCCGTCCGACCTGGGCGGCGATCTCCACCCATGACGGCGAGGAAGTGGTCGCTGCGGAAGTCCACGCGACGCTGCACAAGCGTCACCACGGCCTGCTGACGATCGTCGTTCCGCGCCACCCCGATCGCGCCGAGGCCCTTGCCGCGCAGATTTCCGGCATGGGCCTGAAGGTTGCGCGGCGCAGCAAGGGCGACCGAATCGGACCGGACACCGATATCCTGCTCGGCGATACGATCGGCGAGATGGGGCTCTATCTCCGGTTGACCGAAATCGCCTTCGTTGGCCGCTCGCTGACCTCGGAGGGCGGCCAGAATCCGCTCGAGCCGGCCATGCTCGACACGGCGGTTCTCGCCGGGCGCAACGTGCAGAATTTCCGTGAAGCCTATCAGCGTCTGATCGACAGCGGCGGCGCCAAGCTGGTGCGCGATCGCGACATGCTGGCCGGCGCCGTCAACTTCCTTTTGACCAACGAAGTGGCGCGCCACGAGATGATGGCTGCGGGGATCGCGACCGTAGACGAGATGCGCGGCGCTCTGGCGCGCACGCTGAAATCGCTTGAACCCTACATCCAGCCGCTGGTCGTCAAGTCGCGCCTGAAGGGCGCCAACGGGCGCTAGCGTGGCCTCCGAAGCACCACCATTCTGGTGGGAAGAGCCGGACTGGAAGGTCCTGGCGCTGTCGCCGCTGTCGGCCGTCTATGCGCTCGTTGCCGGCCGCGGCATGCGGCGAGCGCGGCGCGAGAAGATCGAAGCGCCGGTCCTGTGCATCGGCAATTTCACCGTTGGCGGCACCGGCAAGACGCCGGTGGCCATCGCGCTCGCGCAACAGGCCAAGCGCATGCATCTCAAACCCGGTTTCCTGTCGCGCGGCCATGGCGGCTCCTTCGCCGAGCCGCATGTTGTCGATGCCCATCACGATGCCGCCAAACATGTCGGTGACGAGCCGTTGCTTTTGGCCGAGCACGCTCCCGTTGCGGTGACACCGAACCGCGCCGCCGGCGCCCGGCTGCTGCTGGAAAAGCACGGCTGCGATTTCCTGATCATGGATGATGGCTTTCAGAGCGCGCGCATCCATATCGATTACGCGCTGGTCGTCGTCGATGCCCGCTACGGCATCGGCAATGGTCGCGTCATTCCGGGCGGTCCGCTCCGGGCCAAGATCGTCGACCAGCTGGTCTTCACCAGCGGGCTGTTGAAGATGGGCGAGGGCACCGCCGCCGACGCCGTGGTGCGGCAGGCGGCGCGCGCCGGCCGGCCGATCTTCGAGGCTCATACGGAGCCAAGCAGCAAGACGGGGCTTGCTGGCAAGCGGTTCCTCGCCTTCGCCGGCATCGGCCATCCCGACAAATTCTTCGACACGGTGCGCGAGGCCGGCGGTGAGGTGGTTCTCTCAAAACCCTTTCCGGACCATCACTTCTATGCCGAGGACGAGCTCGCCGAACTGGCGACGACGGCGCGCGCCGAAGGTCTCGGGCTCATCACCACGGCCAAGGACGCTGCCCGGCTGCGCCACGGCGCCCCGCAGGATTTTCTCGACAAACTCGAGGTGCTGGAAATCGATACGGTTTTCGAACTCGACAATGTGCCGGAACGCATCATCCACGAGACGTTGGATGCCTGGCGTCAGCGCAAGCTCAAGAGCTAGCTCCGCTTGCGCAGCTCCGGATGCATCTCGATCTCGCGGCGCAGCGAAGCGGTGGCGTTCACATAAGGCTCTTGCCTGGCGACGCTCCAGTATTTCAGCTCATCCAAGGGGATGTTTTCCCCGGTCACGGCGCAGCGCACGAACGAGCCGGGGCTGGTGACCTGGAAATCGCCATCGAGATAGCGGATGCGGGCTTCTTTGCCGCCCGGGCCTTCGAAACGGTTCATCATGCGGTGGTGCCGAGTGTCATACAGATTTCATCGCCACAAATCTGCGGCCGGGTCAAGCATGTGACAAGCCTCGGACAATGCTGAGGCACTAGGACAGGTGCGAAAAGCGCTTTAATCGGGGGCATGATGGATATTTCTTCCGCCCGCCTGGCTTCCTTGCTCAAGGAGGCGATGACGCCGCAACCCGTGCCGTTGGCGAAAGCCGATCCGGTCAGGACGGCGCTGGTCAGGGAACTGGTCCAGCCCGCCGTGCCCTCTCTGTTGGCTCAACGCACGGCGCCCGCTTTGTTGGCGATGCCCGCGACGCCGATGGCCGTCAAATCGCAGCAGATTGCTTCATCTGGCATCGTCGAGGCCTATCAGGCCCAGCTTGAGGCGAGGGACGAGGCGGTACTGGCAACGGTCGTGGCGAGGAAAGCAGCACCAGAAGCTGAAACGCAGCGAGGCTTCGTGCCACCTGCGGCAACGGCCAATGACAACGCACCGGCCAGGGCCGCAGGGGTCTCACTGCTGTCGTTTATCCCGCCGCCGGCTCCCGTCCCGCGCAGCAGTCCCGCTCTGGATGCACCGGCGGGACGGCGAAGGGCTGCCAATCAATCCCACGGTGCGGCGCCGAACCCCGAACGCCTGCTGGTGAAGATCGGCTTTGTTTCGATCATGACCGGTTTGTTGGCAACCATGATGTTCGGCTTCGTTCTGCTGTTGCTTCGCTGAACGTCGAATCGGCTGACGGGATAGGCCAGGAGGCCTAGCGCTCGGCCTCGACAAACGCCTCGATCTTGTCCGGCGCCAATCCGGCCTGCCGCGCGATGCGGCGGGCGAGGTCGGCCGCGGCAGTGCGTGGCCGCCCCATCGGCCGATCGAGCCAATAGGACACCGGATTGAGCGCGGTGCGCTCGTCGACCGCGGTGATGCGGCCCGACTGCAGCTGATGCCCGGTCAGCGGCGGACGCGCCAAGGCAATACCGAGCCCATAGGCGGCAGCATCCAGCACCAGATTATAGTCCTCGAATCGCCGATCCTGCGGGCGCGGACGATAGTCCATGCCTTGCGCGGCGAACCATGCGCGCCAGCCGGAAGCATCGGAATCGTTGATCAGCGGAAATTTGAGCAGCCGGGCCGGGTCGCCGCGGCCGATTTCGCGTGCCAGTTCCGGTGAGGCGACGGGAAAGACATGCTCCTCGAAGAGTTTTACCGARACGCGGCCCGGAATRCCGCCRCGSCCGCAGCGGATCGACAGRTCGATGCCTTCRTCRGCAAGGTCGGCCTGGCGGATGTCGACATCRAGCACRATGCGCAGYTTGGTAGGATTGTTCTCCAGTGCCGCCATGCGCGGCATCAGCCAAAGCCCGCTGACCGAGGGGATCGASGTCAGCCGCACCACCGCSGTGCCGCGCGGCTCGACCCAGCGGTCGGAATGGCTTGATATCAGCGCGAAGGCTTCCGCCGTGCGCAGATGCAGCCGGTTGCCTTCGATTGTCAGCGAGACGCCGCGCGCGCCGCGATCGAACACTTTCAACCCCAGCCAGTCCTCGAGCTTGGCGATCTGCCGGCTGACGGCGCCATGGGTGATGTTGAGCTTTTCGGCCGCCGCCGAAAAGCTGCCCGTGCGCGCCGCCGCATCGAAGGCGCGCAGGGTTTCGAGCGGCACCATTGTGTCCGAGCTGTGATCCATAGTCACAGGTGATCCTCGATTTGGTCGTTTGTCAACAAGCGGGAAAAGGCGTTTTGTGGCTTTCAGGACGGAAGAACACGAGGACAGTGAGATGAGCGCGATGACGRGCACGTTGAATCAGACACAGCGCATGGATACCACGGCCGCCATCGCCGTGGCGCTTACGGTGGTCGGCTGGGCGTCCGCCTTTCCCGCGATTCGCGCCGGCCTTGCCGCCTTCGGGCCGCTGGAACTGGGCGCCCTGCGCTTTGCCATCGCCGCAGTGCCGGCGGCGATCTTCCTTGCCGTCAAGCGCCCGGCACTGCCCAGGCTCGACGAGGTGTGGCGCCTCGTCTTTGGCGGGGCAATTTTCGTCGCGCTCTACACCGTTATGCTCAACTTCGGCGAACTGACCGTCTCGGCCGGTGCCGCCGGCTTCATCATCAATGTCAGCCCGATCTTCACCGCCATCATGGCAATGGCATTGCTCGGCGAGCGCTTCTCAAGCTGGGCCTGGGCCGGCACGGCCATTTCCTTCGCCGGCATCGGCATCATCGCCGTGGCCGACGGCAACGGCCTGCACTTCAATACCGGTGCGCTGCTGGTTCTTGGCTCCGCGCTCTGCTCGGCCGTCAACACCATCGTCCAGAAGCCGCTCTTTGCTCGCCATCACCCGCTGACCATCTCGGCCTCGAACATGATCCTYGGCGCACTTTGCCTGTCGCCGTTYCTGCCRAGCGGCTTTGCRCAGGCAGCGGTCGCCAACACAGCCGGCCTCGGCGCCGTCATCTTTCTGGGCATCGTACCGAGCCTGATCGCCTATGCCGCCTGGGCGACGGCCTTGTCGCGCCTGCCGGCAGCGCGCGCCTCGAACTTCCTCTACCTGGTYTCGCCMATGTCYGCCCTGATCGGCTTCTTCTGGCTGGGCGARRTSCCGACSCTGCTTGGCATCCTCGGSGGMGCRCTGGCGCTCGGCGGCGTCATGGTGGTGAATTTGAAGAGGTAAAACAGAAGGTTGGAGGCGTTTGCGGAGTCAAACCCGAAACCGTATCCGCCGGCATGCAGACACCCAGAGGAAGGGCCGTTATGGTGAGCTGCTTTCACTGGGGGACGGAATGGGAAAACTGCTCATATCGGCGCTCTTTTGCGTTTTGTTGCTGACCGGGGAAGCCGTCGCCGGCTGGTATCAGGTCGAAAATTACGCAGGGACCATCGGGGCTGATCCGGTCCATTTGTCGCTGCAGAGATATGACAGTTTCGGCAGCGGCATTACCGTCGAAGGAAGCTACTTCCGCGACGCAAAGCAGAGGCCGATCGCCCTGTATGGCACCGTCACCGGCACCAAAGTCTCGCTTTGCGAGATCGCGGACGACAAGGAATTCTACCGGGTCTTGGTGATGGGATCAAAGACGCCAGTCGACACCGCCGGATGCCCGATCGTCCTCGATTTCAACGCAGGCGGCGCGACGGGAAGCTTGAGCATGGGCGCCGACAGATTGCCCATTATTCTCAAGAAGGTCGCGAGCCTCGATGACACCGGCGACGCAAAGATCGTCGGCACCGTCGAGATTCCCTTCTGGGCAGAGACAGCCGCCGACAGGTTCGCCGGCGTTTACGCGAACACCAGCGCCGGCTTCTGCATGACGAAAATGCAGGTCATCAAAAAGAGCAGCGGCAAGATCGTTCAGACGATCACCTTCAAGGACGATGACTGCAATGCCGGCATGCTGATGACGCCCATCTACATGAACGTCCAGAAATGGACCGAGGCAGGCAAGGACATCATTTCGGTGAATTTTCGCGGCGGCGGCGCTGGCGACTCGGAAGACTACGTCTTCAATCGTGCCACCGGGAAATACCGACTGAAGAAAGTGTCCAGCCGATAGATAGATGGTAACAGGTTGAGCCGGCTAAATGGGTAACAGTTCTCCCTCTATGCGTCCGCAGCAGCGCCAGGCGGCTTGGTTGGCGTCTTGCTTGCCGTCGGACAGAATGCTCAGCGCCGCCCGAACAGCCTTTCGATATCTGCCAGCTTGAGCTCGATATAGGTCGGGCGGCCATGGTTGCAGGTGCCGGAGCCCGGCGTCGCCTCCATCTGGCGCAGCAGCGCGTTCATCTCCTCGGCCTTGAGCAGCCGGCCGGAGCGCACCGAGCCGTGGCAGGCCATGGTGGCSGCGATCTTGTCCAGSCGCTCTTTCAGYGTCTCGACCGTGTCATTGTCGGCGATCTCGTCGGCGAGGTCGCGCACCAATTGCTGCACATTGGTCTCGCCCAGCATCGACGGCGTCTCGCGCACGGCGACAGCGCCCGGGCCGAAACGCTCGATGCCGAGGCCGAAGCGGGCGAGCGTTTCGGAATGCATGGCGAGCCGCTCGGCGTCCTCTTCCGGCAGGTCGATGATCTCAGGCAGGAGCAGCATCTGCGAGGGGACGGGCCGCGAGTGCAGCGCGTTCTTCAGGGCTTCGTAAACCAGCCGCTCGTGCGCCGCATGCTGGTCGACGATAACGAGCGAATCCCTGGTCTGGGCAACGATGTAGTTTTCGTGCACTTGGGCGCGCGCCGCACCCAACACCGCACCGAGCAGCGTCTCGGCCGGCATATCCTGGCTGGCGCGCGCATCGGCGCTGGCAAGCGGGCTGGCATCGAAGGCTGGCTGGTCGGGCTCACCAAACCCGCTGTTTCTCGTGGTGGCGCGTTCAAAGCCCGGGCCCTCGAATTGCATGTCGAGCGGCCGCTGCGGCGAGCGCGCGGGGTCGAAGCCGGCTGAACCGGACGGGCGATAGGCCGCGTCATAGCTGCGATGGCCGTTGGCCGGGCCGCTGTGACCATAGGATGGCGCACCCGGCCGGAACGCCGCCATCATGCCGGCGGCGCCCGTGGTGGCTGAACGGATGCCGGCATCGGCCAATGCCTGCCGGATGGCGCCGACGATCAGCCCGCGCACCAGGCCCGGATCGCGGAAGCGCACATCAGCCTTGGCCGGGTGGACATTGACGTCGACAATGGCCGGATCGAGCGAAAGAAACAGCACCGTCACCGCATGTCGGTCGCGCGGCAGGACATCGGCGAAGGCGCCGCGAATGGCGCCGGCGATCAGCTTGTCTCGCACCGGCCGGCCGTTGACATAGGCATATTGCTGCAGCGCGTTGGCGCGGGTGAAGGACGGGATCGACACATGGCCGGTCAGACGCACGCCCTCGCGCATCGCGTCGATGGCGATGGAATTGTCCGGAAACTCGGCCCCCATCACCTGGGCGACGCGGCGCAGGCTGCCTTCCGGACTGTCGTCGGTCGCCGGCAATTCCAGCGTCGAGCGGTCAGAGCCGGCCAGCGTGAACCGCACGGAAGGGAAGGCGATGGCAATGCGCTTGACGACATCGCTGGTCGCCGAGCTTTCGGCGCGCTCGCCCTTCATGAATTTGAGCCGTGCCGGCGTGGCGAAAAACAGGTCGCGCACTTCGACGGTGGTGCCGCGGTTGGCGGCCGCCGGCCGGACAGGCAAGATGCGGCCGCCCTCGATGCCGATTTCGGCGGCGCTGTCGCCGGAGGCTGTGCGCGACCGGATCGACAGCCGCGACACAGAGCCGATCGACGGCAGGGCTTCGCCGCGGAAGCCGAGCGAGCGGATGTCGTTGATATCCTCGACGAGCTTGGAGGTGCAATGGCGTGCGATTGCCAGCGAAAGCTCCGGTTCAGGGATGCCGGAGCCGTCATCGGTGACGCGGATCAAGTTCAGCCCGCCGCCTGCCGTGACGACCTCGACCCGTGATGAGCCGGCATCGAGCGCGTTCTCGACCAGTTCCTTGACCACGCTCGCCGGACGCTCGATGACTTCGCCGGCGGCGATCTGGTTGATCATCGTTTCGGAAAGCTGGCGAATGGGCATGGGCGCACTATAGGCGGATTCGGGACCGCTGCGGATAGGCTAATTGCATCGGACCGTCCACGATCACCCAAATCAGCTAGTCTTAACCACTTGCCGCAGATCCACGCCATCCGGTAACCGAACGTTCCGGGTCAGCTTTGGGATATCCTTCCACCCCTTCTTTCCCAGGATCTGAACCTTTTGAGTTAGAAGCTGCGTCTTGCAATGCGCACAGCCAAGAAGATCCGATCCTATCAAGACCGTGTCCAAAGTGGGTTTGCGGACCTTAGGGTTGCCTTTCATCAAATCCGCGAAGGGCTTGCTGTCGACAGGGTGCTGAAAAAGAGCGTCGTAATATTTCGCGAACTGCTCATGATCAGGAAACATCTGGCCCGTCTTGCTTATTTTCCTGAAATATCGACTGCATTTCCAGCACGTCGGATAGGCCTGCAGCATGAAAAAGACGAAAAATCCTCCGAGGATGAAACCGATAAAATCGATCACTGCTAACCAGTAGCCAAAGTTGCCAACCTCGCCAGTGTCGATATGGCCGCCATGTCCGGCCTTGAGATGCATCGATTTCAGATATGTATCGAGATAATCCCAAAAACCAATGGCATCAGAAGCCATCGTGCCATCATCGAGAACCAACGAGCGATATTCGCCATAGTAGATGACCAATTGCGCCGCAGCGGTCACAATGAGAATTTGGACGAGAAGAAATCACGTGGGTCGGGTGTGAAAAAACAGGCTGCCAAAATAGTAGCCCGAGGCTGCAGCCACCCCTGTCAACACTGCCCCAGCCGGAATGACCACCCAGAAGCTGAACGAAAAAACGTTGAAGCCTGTTAGGTGGTTGACGACTATTACGGCCAGAACAACCAACACAAAGTAATCAGACCAGACACAGCCACGCCGAAATGGCCGCCGAGTTTCGCGATCATCGTTACCCCCGTCCAGTATGCAATTACTAAACCTGGAACACCTACTACTGATAGAGGGGATTTTCGGATACAATCACTTTTTCACGCCTGAGCCACCAGCCAATCCCTTACTTTGCGGGCATTCTCACTGAGCTCGCGGTTCTTCGGCCAGATGACGTGGAATCCGATGCCGGTCCTCAGCACATGATCCGTCACCGGCACCAAAAGTCCCGATGCCACAAGGCGCTCGACCAGATGCCGCCAGCCGAGCGAGATGCCTTGTCCCTCCATGACCGCCTGAATCACCAAGGCATAGTCATTGATGCGCAACCCGCGCTCGGCATTACGGAGGCTGGTTCCTGCGGACGCGAACCATTCGTCCCAGTTCGGGGCCTCGCGGTAGGGCTCCTCGAGATGGATGAGGCGGTGCGTTGCCAGTTCCTCGACAGTCTTCGGCAGCCCAAACTTCGCCAGATAGTTGGGACCTGCGACCGGGAAGATCTCCTCGTCAGAGAGCGACAGCGAATGATAGTCCGGCCAGTCGCGCGGCACGCCGCCGCGCACGCCGAGCGGGATGCCCTCGGCGATGATGTCGAGGTCGCGGTCGGCGGTCTGGATGCGCAGATCAACGCCAGGCAGTTCGTCGCGGAATTGCTGCAGGCGCGGCATCATCCAGAACGAGCCAAAAGCGGTCGAGGCGGCCAGCGTGACATGGCCGCCGGTCGCCTGCAGGCGCAGATCCTCCGCCGACTTGCGGATATGCGAAAGGCCGAGCGAGACGTCGGCGTGGAAGCGTTCGCCGGCCTCGGTCAAGACGACTTGTCGGTGGCGGCGCTGGAACAGCTTGGCGCCGAGCTGCTCTTCCAGTCCGCGCACGGCATAGGAAACGGCGGCCTGTGTCATGCCGAGCTCCCGCCCGGCGGCGGTAAAACT
>NZ_JBFUGJ010000109.1:0-20875 GCF_056402975.1 Mesorhizobium sp. P3_A9
ATCCAGTATCTGAAGGGCGCGCAATGGGCCGACCGTCTGCCGCTGATCGTGCAGGCGCGGCTGGCCGAGACCTTCCAGCGCTCGGGCAGCTTTGCCGGTGTCGGCAAGCCGGGCGAGGGCCTGGCGATCGATTACCAGGTGATCGTCGAGATCCGGTCCTTCGAGGTGCGCGTCGAAGGCGGCGAACACGCCGAGGTCGACCTGTTCGTGCGCATCCTCAACGATCGCAACGGCGAGGTGCGGGCGTCCAAGAGCTTTACGGCATCCGCGCCTGTTTCGGGCAGCGGCAACCCTGCCTATGTCAGCGCGCTCGACAGCGCGTTTGGGGATGCCGCCAAGCAGATCGTTCGCTGGACCGATTCGGTGATCTGAGCTTCAGGCGCACTGGAATCGCGCCCGACTCTTTCAAGCTACAGGCAGCCGAAGGCATCAGGCCGCAGCTTTCCGGCCTTCAGCAGGTGCTGCAAGGTGTAAGTTACGGACAGTGCGTCGTCGAGTGCGTCATGTCCCTGCAAAGGCGGGTGTTCGACGCCATAATAGTCCGCAAGCTTGTTGCTCGGCGTCCTCGCCAAATCCTCGATCGGCATCCCAGCCGCGATCAGCAGCTTTACGGCATTGTCAAACCGGGTGGCCGGGATGGAAGGCTGAATGCCTGCGACATAGCAACTGATGGCGATCATGTTCAGTTCGTCCTTGCCCCAGGACCAGAATCGCGCCCCGCCGGAAAAACGGTCGACGTCGGCAAGGGCATCTCCCAGCGCGACGCCCTCGGTCTCGATGTTGTCCTCGGTGATGCCGGTCAGCTTGGTGAAGAACGGATCGAGTGCGTATCTCCCGCCAAATCGGTCGATCGGCCTGACATAGGCCTTGTGTGTGCCGAGCAGCGGAAAGTCGTCTTCAAGCCCAAGCCTGACCGCGCCAATCTGCGCGATGATCGGGTCGGGATCGTCGGCCGCGCACCAAAATCGGCGTTGCGAGCCCTCAAGGCAGAGAAACTCGCAGTCGAATATGATCGCCGTCTTCACGGTCGGTACCCTTCTATCTAGCGGATCGCGGGGTCGCGTTCGTCACGTGTCCTGCCATGCCACCGACTGGTATTGGCCACCGTTGTTGAGGAAGAAGTATGCTATCGCCTCGTAGCACTGCTTGATCGGGATGCACCACGACAGCGGATATTCGTCAACCTGACCATTCGCCAGCGTGTAAACGCAGGTCCCATCCTTAAGTTGGGTCCCTTGTGTCACCGAACCGCTGTCTCCATCGAAGCGCAAATACATCAGCCAGGCGTTGTCGCCATTCCTCAGCATAGAGAGAGACTGGCCACCTGGGGCCGAGATCCATAATTCAAACTGCCGCTCCAGGTCGAAGTGACCAAGGACTGGGGCGAATTCTTCGAAGGTCTCGTATGGCTGAGTGTTTCCCTTGAATGTGACTTTCACCGCGTAGGCTCGCCTGAAGAAGGTGATGGCACTCTCTAGATGTGGTCAAAGCCGACAGGGAAATCGGCATTTTCGGCACCCCGCTTGCGGAAATGCAGAGGTTTCCGCAAGCGAATCTCGGTGGCCGCCTGGCCACTGAAGCTTAGTGCAGTCGGCCACTGGCGTGAGCCAGCATGGTGTAGACCTTGCCGGTGTCCGACGTCAGGTAGGTCTGCGCCATGATGTTGTCGCGGTCGTTGCGAGAGACATCCTTGAGCAGCTTCTCGAAGTCGTCGCAGTAACGGTCGACGGCGGCGCGGAACTCGGCCTCGCCTTGATACTTGCGGCGGATTTCGTCGAACGTCTGCTGGCCCTTCAGCGTGTAGAGCCGGCGCGTGAACACGTCCCGCTCGCCGCGCCGATAGCGGTTCCACAACTCAATCGAAGCATCGTGGTCGATGGCCCGTGCGATGTCGACGGAGAGCGAGTTCAGCGATTCCACGACATGCAGCGGCGAGCGCTGGGCAGGGGCCGCGCGCGGTGCCTCAGCAGGCGCCGAGGGTGGTGCCGCCGGCCTGAGCTCCGCATCGTTCGACGCCGCGGTCAAGAGGTCACGCACCCAGCCGCCTTGCGGCGTGCGGGCGTTGGCGTCGGGACGCTGGCGCGGTGCAGCAGCTTCGGCCGGACGCTCGAGATCGAGCGTACCGCGCAACGCGGTGCCGCCCAGCGGCGCCTGAGGTGTGCGAAGCTCCGGCTGCTGCGGCGCCGGCGCACGACGCGGCGGCTCGGCAGGACGAGCCGCCGGCGCCTGCGGTGCCGGGCGCAGATTGCGTGGCTCCGCGCTGTCGCCGCCGCCACGGCCAGACTTCGCAACGATGTCCGAAAGCTCCTTCAGGGCGTTGATCTGCTCGGAAACCGCGCGGCGGATAGCAGAGGTCGATTCCTTTGCCTCTTCCGGCATCTCGATGACGCCTTTCTTGAGCTCGGCGCGGGTGAGGTCGAGTTCGCTCTTGATCGAGCTCGCGGTGCGCCGCATCTCATCGGTGGCATCGGCGAAGCGCTTGGTCGCCGAATCAACGACGTCGGTGATGGCGTTGCGGATCTTGTCGGCCGACTCCATCGTCTTGCCTTCTGCGTTCTGCAGCGTCTGGCCGACGAGGTTTTCGAACGAGCGCATGACCCTTTCGAGATCTTCCGACTTCTTGACCAGGCCGACGGCGAGGTCTTCGAGCGACGACTGCCTTTCCAGCGTGTGCTCGAGGTTGCTCTGGGCTGAGCTCAACAGGTCCGAGGCGCTGGCGAGCAGGCGGCTGTGCTCATCGAACTTGGTGGCGATCGAGGCCACTTCGCGCAAGGTCGACGATGACAGTTCCGTCAGCCTTGTCGTGTTCGAATCGACCAGACGCGCCGAGCTGGCGAAGGTCTGCGCCGCCTTTTCGGTGGTCGCCGCGAAGCTCTGCGTGCTGCCGCTCAGACGTTCGTCGACCTGGCCGAGGTTGACCGCGGCCTGCTCGATCAGCTGACCGAGCTGCGAGCTGGACTTGGTCATGCGGCCGATGAGATCGGCAACGCTGTCGGACAGCGACGAGCGGGCGCCTTCGACCGCCGACAAGGTCTCGGCGGTGCGGCTGGCGAGCGCATTGACCAGGGCAGCATTCTCGCTGCGCAGCTTCTCGGTGGCGCGTTCGGTGACCTCCTCCATGCTCTTCTGCAGTTCCGAGCCACCCTGAGCGAAGCGCTCGACCAAAGGCCGCGCGGTCTCGTCGAGGATTTTGGACATTTCGGCGGACCGCGCCGCGAGCATGGTGTTGAGTTCGCGGGTGTTGGCGCCGATCGTCTTGGCGGCATCGTTGGTGCTCTGGCCGATATGCTGGCCAACCGCGGTGAAGGTCTCGGCGATCACATTGGCACGCGAAACGAGCTGCGCCTCGGCTGTCGACACCTGCTCGTTGAGCCTCTGGCCCATTGCCTCCGTGGTGTAGGCGAGCCGGTTCTCGACGCCGGCGATCTGCTCCTCGACACGGGCGGCCGCTGCCGCCGCGCTCGATGCAAGACGCTCGTCGGCGCCGGCAAGCGCCTGCTCGATTTCGCGGGCATGCACGGCCATCTCCTGGCCGGTCTGGCGCGCACGGTCGGCAACCCTCTGCTCGGTGCTGGCGAAAGCACCGACGATGGTCTGCGCATGCTCGCCGATCGTCGACGTGCTGTCGGCGATGCGCGAGACCAGGCGCTGGTCGGCATCGTCGAAGATGCGGCCGATTTCCGAAGCACGGTTGGACAGCGCGTCCGAGCCTTCCGCGATGCGTGAAACCAGTTGCTGGTCGGCGGCGTCGAAGATGCGGCCAAGATCCGACGCGCGGGCGGCCAGCGCCTCGGCCGATTCGCCGATACGCACGCCGAGCCGCTGGTCAGCGCTTTCGAAGTTGCGCAGGATGTCGCCGGCGCGGGCGGCCAGCGACTGTGCCGTCTCGACGGCGCGGGCAACCAGTTTCTGGTCGGCCGCATCAAAGGCCCCGGCAATCTCGTTTGCACGGGCGGCCAGATGATCCGCAGTGTCCTGAGCCCGGGAGGTGGTCCGCCACGTCGAAGGTACCGGCGATTTCGCCGGCACGGGCGGCCAGCTGGTCGGCGGCTTCATGGGCACGGGCCAGCAGCGAGCTGGAGGTGTCGTCGGCGCGGGCAAGCAAGGCGTTCGACGTATCTTCCGCACGGGCGTGGAGGCGACGATCGGCCTCCTCGAAGGTGCGGGCGATGTCTTCGGCCCGCGCCAGAAGGGCGGCGGACGTCTGTTCGGCACGCTCGGCGATCTTGCGATCGGCGTCGCTGAAGGCGGCACCAGCCTGCTCATGCAGCGTGCTGGTGACCTCCAGGACTTTTTCGCGCAAGGCGCCGGCAACGAATACCGCGCTCTTCTCAAGCACGCTGCGAACATTGTCGACGCCGGTCGAGAGCGCACGCTCCATGGTTCCGGCGCGTTCCTCGATGATGCCGGTCTGACGGCTGAATGCCTGCTCGATCTTGTCCACATCGGCGGCGATCGCGGCCGAGATATCGGTGCTCCTGGCCGCGATCTGGTCGATGTGGCCGGACAGCGAGCGGTCGACATCCTTGCGGGTCTCGGACAGCCTGCCGAGATCGTCTTCCAGCGCGCGGGTGAGCATGTTGCGGCCTTCGGCCAGCTTGCCGACATGGCCGGCGATGATACCGTCGATCTCACCGCGGCTTTCGGTCAGCTTCTGCAGGTCGGCCTCCAGGACCCGCGAAAGCTGCCCGCGATCTTCCACCAGCTTTTCCGACTGGCTGGATATGACACCCCTGATGGCGTTGAGGTCCGATTCCAGCGCGCGCTTGAGAATGTCGCGGCCTTCGGCGAGCTTCTCGACCTGGCCGGCGACCAGACCGTCGATGCTGGAGCGGCTTTCGGCCAGCTTGGCCAGATCGGCTTCGAGGGCGCGTTTGAGAACGTCGCGGCCTTCGGCCAGCTTCTCGACCTGGCCGGCAACCAGGCCGTCGATGCTGGAACGGCTTTCGGCCAGCTTGGCAATATCGTCCTCGAGGGCTCTCGACAGAGTAGAACGATCCTGGACGAGCCTTTCTGCATGGCTGTTGACTAGGCCGCTGACGCTCTCAAGGTCGGCTTCCAAAGCTCGCGCGAACTGCGCGCGGTCATCGACAAGCTTCTGCGACTGGTCGGTAACTGCACCTCTGATTGTGTTGAGGTCGGTTTCCAAAGCCCGCTTGAGGATATCTCGGCCTTCGGCGAGCTTCTCGACCTGGCCCGAAACCAGCCCGTCAATGCTGGACCGGCTCTCAGCCAATTTTGCCAGATCATCTTCCAACGCCTTGGACAGCGTCGACCGGTCCTGCACCAACTTTTCGCCATGGCTGTTGACGAGGCTGTTGACGCTGTCGAGATCGGCTTCCAGCGCCCGAGCGAACTGGGCGCGGTCGTCGACCAGTCTCTGCGACTGGTCGGCAACGGTGTTCTTGATCGTGTGGAGGTCGGCTTCCAGGGCGCGCTTGAGAATGTCGCGGCCTTCCGACAGTTTCTCGACCTGGCCGGCGACCAGACCGTCGATGCTGGAACGGCTGTCGGCAAGCTTGGCGAGGTCGTCCTCGAGAGCCTTCGACAAAGTCGAACGGTCCTGAACCAGCCTGTTCATGTGGTCGGCGATGACGCTGTTCACATTCTGCAGGTCGGCTTCCAGGACCCGCGAAAGCTGTCCGCGATCCTCCGCCAGCCTTTCCGACTGGCTCGATATGACGCCCTTGATGGTGTTGAGGTCCGATTCCAGCGCGCGCTTGAGAATGTCGCGGCCCTCGGCCAGCTTCTCGACCTGGCCGGCGACGAGGCCGTCGATGCTCGAGCGGCTTTCGGCCAGCTTGGCAAGATCGGCTTCGAGCGTCTGCGACAGCAGGCTGCGGTCATTGGCAAGCCGTCCCGAATGATCGTCGAGCAGGCCCCTTATGCCCGAGAGGTCGTTCTCGAGCGAACGGCCGAGATGGCCGCGGTCTTCCACCAGCTTTGTCGAATGCGCCTCAATCAGGCTCTTGATGCCGGCAATATCGTTTTCCAAGGCCTTGGCGAGCACCGCACGGCCCTCGGCGATCTTCTCGACCTGGCCGGCGACCAGGCCGTCGATGCTGGCGCGGCTGTCGGACAGTTTGCCGAGGTCTGCTTCCAGGGCGCGCGACAGGATGTTGCGGCCTTCGGCGAGCTTCCCAACGTGACCGGCGACCATTTCATCAATGATCGTACGGGCTTGCACGAGTTTTCCGGAGTCTTCATTGAGAGCAAGCGAGAGCCGGTTGCGGCCGTCTTCGAGCCTTTCGAGGTGGCTGCCGAGCGACGCATCGATGGCGGCGCGCGATTCGTTGACCTTGCGCAGATCCTCTTCGAGGGCGCGCGCGATCAGGGTGCGGCCTTCGGCCAGCTTCTGCACCTGGTTGGTCACCGCGGCATCGATGCCGGCGCGGCCCTCGGCGAATTTCGCCAGGTCAGCCTGCATGGCGGCGGCCATGCGTTCGCGGCTTTCGGACAGTTTGCGGCTGTGGTTTTCGACGGCTTCCTCGATGCCGACGCGGGCGTCGGCAAGCCGCTGGATGTCGCTGTCGAAGGAACGCGAGACGACATGACGCGCGGCTTCCATGCGGCCGGCAAAGTCGCTGGCGCGGGCTTCGAGCATGCTCGAAGTCGAAGTGACGATGTCGGCCATGTCGGCGCCGATCTGGGTCTTGCCCTGATCGATCATCGCGGCCAGCGTGTCCTTGCTCTCGGCGAAGGTGTGGGCGATTTCGCGGGCGCGCTCGACCAGCGTCTCATTGATCTGGCGGGCGCGGGCCTCGAGCGCGGCGTTGAGCTTCTGCGTGCCGGTGTCCAGAGCCTCGGCTCGGGTCTGGAACTCGCTGATCAGCGCCTGGCCGCGTTCGGCCAGCGTGCGCTCGATGCCGTTGAGGCTGGCTTCGAATTCCGAATTGAGCGTGCGCGCGGCGCCGCCAAGCAGCGACACCATGCCGGTGGTGCGATCGTCGAGCAGATCGGTCAGCGACCGGGTCAGGCCGTCGGTCGTATCCGTCAGCTTGGCAATGCGCGTGTCGAGCAGGCTGGCGAAGGCCTCGCCGGAGGTCGAAAGCCTGTCGGTGATGTTATCCAGCCGGCCTTCCACGGAATCGAAGATCGACATCGAGCTTTCGTTGATGCGGTCGATCAGCGTGTCGCCGGAATTGGTGATCGTCATCGACAGCTTGGTCGATGCGTTGAGGATCGAGTCGCGGATGATGTCGCTGGCCGCGCCGATTTCATCCCGGAGCGTCTCATGCGCACCCGAAATCGAGGCGCGGACGCGCTCCGCATGGGTGACGACCGCCTCGCGCTCGCTGCCGAGCCCGTCAACGAGCGAACGGATGCGGGTTTCGTTTTCCGAATAGGAGCGCTCGATCTGGTTGACTTCGCTGTGGACCAGCGTTTCCAGTTCCACGGCGCGGGCAAGCGTGCGTTCGATGCCTTCGCCCATGGCCGCCACTTCGCGGCGAACGGCCTGGCCGATCATCATGACGCGATCCTGTGCCATGTTTTCCGGCTCGGTCAGGCGGAAGGCCACTTCCGTCATCGACTGTGCGGCAATGCGCATGTCCTGGGCGCGGCGAATCATGGCCGCGAAGGCCCAGAACAGGATGATCGGCACGATCGCAGCTATGGCGAGGCCAATCAGTTCGGGACGGGCCAGGAACTGGTCGAGTGTGCGGATACGCCAGATGCTCGGTCCGAACAGCAGGTTGGCCAGCCCGCCGGCGCCCGCGATCCAGGCGAGCGAGACAAAGGCAATGATCCAGTAGACCGTGTTGGAGGCACGCCTGTTGAGGCTGTGCAGAAGCGTCTTGTAGTCCTTCTGACGATCGTCATTGGCCGGCGCAAAGCCCGTCTGCTGGGTGCCATTGCCATTGCGTGTCTCAACGGGACGCAGCTCGGCGGGCTTGGCTTTCGGCGCGGGCTTGGCGGCCTGATTGACGACGGGAGCCTGATTGGCGGCGGGTGCCGGCTTCTGGTTGCGTCCCTCGCGGGCCAGTTCGTCGGCGGCCTGGGATATCTGCGCTTCCAGATCTTCCATCGAAGCCGCGATATCGAGGTCGCCGCTGCCGACATCGCTGCTGAGGTCGAGATCGAGTGCCTTTTCCAGTTCCCTGGCTACGTCGCTGTCAAGCGTTCTCGTCGTCGTCGTTGGTTTCTTTGCCATGCCTTCGCTACCCTGTACTAGCTGCCGCGGGCTTATATTTGTCGTTGTCGTACCCCCGCGCAGGAGGCTGAAAATGGACCCTCGTATCGTAATGACACAGGGGGGTAAAGAAAACATGCATTCCGTGGGATACGTAAAACTTTAAATATAAGGTTAACGGAAGCGTGATTTGGGCGCCGCTTTCGCAACATTTTTCCCGGCCATTCATTAACCCGTTGTCCATTGGATTCGCCTAGTTTTCCGGGCGACCGAAGAAACGGAGTTCGAGTTCATGCGTGGCGAAAGCGGCATTGCCTTCTCAATGCCCGGGGGCGACGTATCGGGAACCAGGCAGTCCCGACCGGTCGATTTGGCACACCTTGCCCGGCAAACGATGGGCGACCGCGCCCTTGAGCAGGAAGTGCTGGCACTGTTCGTACAGCAGGCGCTGTCCGTGCGCGACAAAATAGTCGATGCCGACATCAAGGATCGATTGCTGCTGGCGCATGGGCTGAAGGGCTCTGCCCGCGGCGTCGGCGCCTTCGCCATCGCCGATTGTGCCACCTTGATCGAGCAGCGGCCGGAAGACGGCCAAACCCTCAAGCGGCTTGGCAAGCTGATCGACGAAGTGCGCGATTTCATCGCCGCCATCAATCGCTGACCCCGGTTTGCGGAAAAACGTCACCGAGCGGCGCTTTCGCGCGGCAGTTGACTTGTCCGCCGGAGTGATTATCTCGGCGGTAACTCCCTTCAGGTGACAAATGACCAAGCTGACCTTCATCGCCCATGACGGCACACAATTCGACGTGGACGCCGAAAACGGCTCGACGGTCATGGAAAACGCCATCCGCCACGCCGTGCCGGGGATCGAGGCGGAGTGCGGCGGCGCCTGCGCCTGCGCCACCTGCCATATCTATGTCGACGAGGCCTGGACGGCGGAAGTCGGCGAACCGGAAGCGATGGAAGAGGACATGCTGGACTTCGCCTACGACGTCCAGCCGAACTCGCGGTTGTCCTGCCAGATCAAGGTGCGCGACGCGCTCGATGGCCTTGTGGTGCG
Source organism: Mesorhizobium sp. P3_A9 (assembly GCF_056402975.1). Taxonomy (NCBI): domain Bacteria; kingdom Pseudomonadati; phylum Pseudomonadota; class Alphaproteobacteria; order Hyphomicrobiales; family Phyllobacteriaceae; genus Mesorhizobium; species Mesorhizobium sp. P3_A9. The sequence goes on from NZ_JBFUGJ010000109.1 coordinate 9,192, forward strand.
GGTGCCGGAGCGTCAGGGCTAAGGCGCCTTCGGCCCACGTTCCAATTTCTTTGATACTTGCTGCTTGGCAGCAGGCCACGGCTCATGCAGTCTCGCCCCATTCCCAAGGGGACACATCGCATGACCGAAACAATCAAGACGGACGTTCTCATTGTCGGGGCAGGGCCGGTTGGCCTGTTCGCGGTGTTCGAGCTTGGCTTGTTCGACATGAAGTGCCACCTGATCGACATCCTCGACCGGCCCGGTGGCCAATGCGCGGAACTCTATCCGGAGAAGCCGATCTACGACATTCCCGGCTGGCCTTCGATCTCGGCGCAAGGACTGGTCGACAAGCTGCTCGAGCAGATCCACCCGTTCAAGCCTGACTTCACCTACAACCGCATGGTCTCCAGCCTGGAGAAGCTGGAGGATGGCAGCTTTCGTGTCACCACCGACGAGAACGAGGTGTTCGAGGCCAAGGTGGTGGTGATCGCCGCCGGCGGCGGCTCGTTCCAGCCGAAGCGGCCGCCGATCCCGGGTATCGAACCCTATGAGGGCAAGAGCGTCTTCTATTCGGTGCGCCGGATGGAGGATTTTCGCGGCCACGACCTTGTCATCGTCGGTGGCGGCGACTCGGCGCTGGACTGGACGCTGAACCTGCAGCCAGTGGCAAAGAGCGTGACGCTGGTCCATCGGCGCGCTGAATTCCGCGCCGCGCCCGACAGCGTCAACAAGATGTACGCCATGCAGGAGATGAAGGAGCTGGAATTCAGGGTCGGCCAGGTGACCGGGCTGACCGGGGCCGACGGCCAGCTATCATCGGCTACCATCAAGGGTGGTCCGGACGGCGATATCGAAGTGCCATGCACGCGCATGCTGCCATTCTTCGGCCTGACCATGAAGCTCGGGCCGATCGCGGAATGGGGGCTCAATCTCCACGAGAACCTGATCCCGGTCGACACCGAGAAGTTCCAGACGTCGGTGCCCGGCATTTTCGCGGTCGGCGACATCAACTGGTATCCGGGCAAGCTGAAGCTGATCCTGTCGGGCTTTCATGAAGTGGCGCTGATGGCGCAGGCAGCCAAGCGCATCATCAGCCCCGGCGAACGCATTGTGTTCCAGTACACGACCTCGTCGACAAGCCTGCAGAAGAAGCTCGGCGTCTCCGGCTAACCCTTTTTACTCCGCCAGGATCGGCGCCGGATTGTCGACATGACCGCGAAGCTCTTTCTCGGGCATCAGCGTCAGGGTGATTAACCCCAGCACCAAAGTGGCGGCCGCGACGAGAAAGATCATCATGAAGGGTTGGACGGATACGACATGTCCAGCCATCTGCACGCCTTCACCGGCCAGCGGCAGCCCAAAGCCCAGAGCGACGGCGCCAAGCATCGCGACTCCCAAGGCACTGCCCAGCGAACGCAGGAAGGTCAGCACGCCCGTTGCTACGCCGAGGTGCATACGATCGACAGCGTTCTGCACGGAGACGGTGGTTACCGGAAACGTCGTTCCGGTTCCCAATCCAATGCAGATGGTCAGCACTTCGACGACAAGCAACGATGCATGTCCGGCGACAAAGGCCAGCAGGCCCATGGACAGGGAGGCGAAGATGACGCCGGTCATCGCGATGCGCTTGTAGTGGGTAAAGCGCGGTATCAGGCGGCCGCTGGAAGCGGCGCCGCCCACGGTTCCAAGCAGAAGGCCAAGCATCGCAATGCCCGATTGGCTGGCCGTCAGGCCAAGGATCGACTGCAGGTAGACAGGCAGGTAGACGGCAACGCCGACGCTGGAGGCCTGGAACAGGAACATCGACAGAGTGCCGGCCAGGACGATCGGATTGCCAAGCACCTCGAGCGAGATGAGCGGTTCGGCGGCTCGCATCAAGCGCAGGGCAAAGGCGCCCCAGAAAAGGGCGGAGCAGGCCAGGACGCCAATGACTTCCGGCGATAACCAGGGGTAGGCGCTGCCGCCCCAGTTCAGCGCCAGCAGCAGCAGTGCCGTGGCCACGATGAGAAGCAAGGCACCAAGACCATCGATGCTGTGGTTCTTGGCGGCGATCGGCAGTTTCTTGAGTGGCTTGTTGATGATTGCCATCGCCAGGAAGCCCAGCGGAATATTGATCCAGAAGATCAGCGACCAGTGCAGATGTTCCGCGAAAGTGCCGCCCAGCAGCGGTCCGGCGACGCTGGCGACGGCCCAGGTGCCGGAGAACCACGCCGCATAGCGCGCCCGCTCTCGCGGCGGAACAAGGTCGCCGACCACCGTCTGCGTCAGCGCGAAAAGGCCACCGCCACCGGCACCTTGGATGGCGCGTCCCAGGACGAGGACGAACATGTTGGGAGCCATTGCGCTGACCAGCGATCCCAGGAGAAAGATAAGGATTGCCGCATAGACGGTGGGCCGACGGCCATAGACATCGGAAATCTTGCCGTAGAGCGGCGCCACGGCGGTTGCGGTCAAAAGATAGCCGGTGACGATCCATGGCAGGTATTCGGCATGGCCGAGCGAGCGCCCGATGGTCGGCATGGCAGGCGCGACGATGGTCTGATCAAGTGCGGCCAGCAGCATCGACAGGAGAACGCCGCCAATGATGGCGTTCTTCTCGCTTTCGGTCAGTGGTGTGGCGGCAGCCGCCATGGTCTGCTTGTCGGCAGCTTGGTCCATAGTCTTTGTCCATGTGTTTGCGCGCTGTGCGGGTCACCGATTGGGCTTGCCTGGTGTGTTCGCCGCGCGATCGGTCGTGGTGCTCGTGCTTCGAAGGTTGTGCCCTGCCAACCCCGTGATATGTCGTTCCGTATAAGCCGATTTCGACCTCTGCTCGAAAATTTTTCGAAGCTGGCACTACGCTTCGGCGTGGTTGGCCTGCGTTGGCGCCATCAGTTGCGCCGCCCAAATTCAGGCCGGTGGCGGCAACTGACCGCTCTCGATGCGCTGGATGCGATAGCGCATGAGCCGCAGGATACGGCTTTCGAAATTGACGCTTTCGACGCGATCGAACTGCACCTGGGCGCGGTCGTGCTTGGCGAGGATGGCGGCGGTGATCTCGGCCGCCTTGGCCTTGGCCGCACCGCAATCCTTCTGCGGATAGGTCGCCCTCAGCGCGTCTTCCAACTGGCGGCCATGGTTCTTGGCGATCTCGACATGGCGTTCTTCGTGGCGCTTGATGTCGGCAGCCAGCGTATCCCAGAACAGCTTCACATCGGGGTCTGCCTTGCGCGGGCGCCGCCATTCCGGAAGGATCACCTTGACCTTGACGGTCACGGCGGCGTCGGCGATCCGGCAGGAGCCAGCCTGCCTTGCGTAGCTGATACGGGTGGTGAAGGCCATCTGGGTGGCGCCGGGGTGGCGCGAGCCCGTGCTCTTGACCTGCGGTCCACGTGTGGAGAGCTGCTTCTCGATGTCTTCGAGCGTGCTGCCGCCAATGGAAAAATAGCTGTATGTTTTCACCAGATTGGCCGCGCCCGCCGGGACGGCGGTCACGGCAAGCAGCAGCGCGCAAAGCAGGGATCGTTTCATCATATTGCCTCTTCCACCACCTTGCTTTACGGCCGTTGCCGGCGCAACGGAATTGATCCTTTGCGGATCACACATCGTTGATGAGCCTATGGTTGATATGCAATGACGGCGAGGCGATGGCAGCTGGCGCATGGACGCCATCTCGACCTTGGCGGCAAGGCCGTGGTCGTCGGCATCCTCAACGTCACCCCCGACAGCTTTTCCGACGGCGGCCTGTTCGATGTGCCTGAAGCGGCACTGAGCCAGGCGCGTCGCATGATCGGGGAAGGGGCTCAGATCATCGATGTCGGCGGAGAATCGACCCGGCCGGGCAGCGCCGCCATATCGGCCAGCGAGGAACAGGCGCGCGTCCTGCCGATAATCGAGGCGCTGGCGAGCGCCAACGAGGTGCTGATTTCGGTCGACACCTATCGTACTGAGACCGCGCGGCTTGCAGTGGCTGCCGGCGCACATATCGTCAACGATGTCTGGGGTCTGCAGCGCGAGCCTGACATTGCGCGGGTCGCCGCCGAAACCGGCGCCGGGCTCGTCATCATGCATACCGGTCGGGATCGCCAAAAGCTGCCCGACGTCATCGCCGACCAGCTGGTGTTCCTGGAAAAATCGTTGGAGATCGCCCGTCGGAGCGGCATTGCGGACGATCGCATCGTGCTCGATCCCGGCTTTGGCTTCGCCAAGGAGACGGCGGAGGAAAATCTCGATCTGATGGCACGGTTTTCCGAGCTTCATGCGCTCGGCTTTCCATTGATGGCCGGTACCTCGCGAAAACGCTTCATCGGCGCCGTCACCGGCCGCGATGCGGTCGACCGCGCTGCCGGGACGGCGGCGACCAGCGTCATTCTCAGGCTCAAGGGCGCGCATCTGTTTCGCGTCCATGATGTCGCAATCAACGTGGACGCGCTGGCCGTGGCGGATGCTATGCTGGCGCGTGAAACCGCCGCACCGGGACGCTGAGCCATGTATGTCATCCGCTTGAAGAACTGCGCCTTCTTTGCCCGGCATGGCGTGCTCGACGAGGAGGAGGCGCTCGGCCAGCGTTTCTATGTCGACGCGGTGCTGTCGGTCGAACCCGGACGCGCGCTTGTCGACGACGCCATCGAGGAAACCGTCAATTATGGCATTGCCTTCACGGTGATCGAGAAGATCATCACCGGCGAGCGGCGCTTCCTGATCGAGGCCCTGGCAATGGAAGTAGCAAAGGCGCTGACGGAGCGGTTTCCGCAGATCAAGAGGGCCGAAATCACCGTGCGCAAGCCGAACGCGCCAGTGCCCGGCGTGCTCGATTATGTCGAGGTGACCGTTGTCTGGCCCGAATAACACCGTCTACCTCAGCCTTGGCGGCAATCTGGGCGACCCGGCTGCCTCGATGGCGGCTGCGCTACGCATTCTCGACGCCGATGCGGAGACGCGGGTCACTGCAGTCTCCTCGCTCTATCGTACGCCGCCCTGGGGCAAGCTCGACCAGCCGGATTTCCTCAACGCCGCGGCCGAATTGTTGACCCGGCTCTCGCCGCGGGCGCTGCTCGACCTCTGCCTCGATGCCGAGCGCAAGCTCAAGCGGGTGCGCGAGGAGCGCTGGGGGCCGCGCCTGATCGATATCGACATACTGGTGTTCGGTGACCGCGTCATCCATGAGACCGGGCTGGAAGTGCCGCATCCGCGCATGCTGGAGCGCGCCTTCGTGCTGGCGCCGCTGGCCGAGATCGCGCCGGACCTTGCCGTCGGCGGGCGAAGCGTATCGGAGCGATTGGCTGCGGTCGAGACATCAGGCATCGAACGTCTGACGTCCGGCCGGGATTGGTGGCTGACCTGAGCTCTTCGCCGCGACCGTCGTAGCGATCAACCGGAGAAGCCGCCTTCGTTGAGAAACGCCTGCTCCTGCGGTGTCGTCTCACGGCCAAGCATTTTGTTGCGGTGCGGAAAGCGACCGAAGCGCTGGATGATGTCGCGATGCTCCAGCGCGTATTTCAGGTTGAACTCGGCCTTGGCGGTGTGCAGTTCGACCGAGATGTCCTGGTCGGCAAGGTTTTCCGCATGTTCAAACGGCAAATACAGGAACACGCGCAGTTCCGGCTCCAGCGCCAGATCATGCCCGGCAGCCACCGCCTTTTGAGCGAAATGCTTCGCCAGCGGGTCGGTCGCGTACATATGGCTGGTGCCGCGAAAGCAATTGCGCGGAAACTGGTCGAGCAGGATCATTAGTGCCAGCGAGCCTTCGGCATGACCGGACCAGTCGTCGCATTCGCGCCGCGCGGCGGCATAGTGCAGGTCGAGAAAGTGGTCGCGGAAATCGGCATCGAAAGCCTCGTTCTTCTCGAACCATGCATCCTCGCCGGCGTCACGCCAGAATTTGGTGACCGACAGAGCCCGGCTGTCCAATTCCATTCATGAATCCTTAGTTCAATCGGCGGTTTCGGATTTGTGCAGCACGCCGGCCGTCTCCTCGTTGAGGGCCTGACCAGGGCGGCGCGGCGTGGAGAGGGGTGTCGGAATCGGCGTGCCGATATTGCCCCGCAAGAAGCGTTGGCCGGCGCGGATACCTTCGGCGAGCTGGGTTTCGAACCGGTCGTTGTCGCGGCGCCTGACATCCTCGATCGTTTCAGCCACGTCTTCGGGATCAACGCCAAGCGATTCCAGCGCCGAGCCGCCGAAAACCAGTGCCGATTCGAAGGTTTCGCGCAGCTGGTAGTCGACGCCGGCGCGGATGAGCTGCAGCGCGGTGCCGCGATCGAAGGCGCGCGCCAGCACGGTCAGCAAGGGAAACTCAGCCTTGACGAGTTCGGCGATGCGAACGGCGGCATCGGCCTTGTCGACGCAGATCAGCACGGCGCGCGCCTGGCCAGCGCCCGCGGCGCGCAGGATGTCGAGTCGCGTGCCGTCGCCATAATAGACCTTGAAGCCGAAATCAGCCGCCGCCTGGATCATCTCGACATCATTGTCGATGATCGAGACGTCGATGCCGCGCAGCAGCAGCGGCTGGCTGGCGATCTGGCCGAAGCGGCCGAAGCCGATGACCAGCACGCTGCCGGTCAGGCCGTCGGCGACATCGACGCCATCGAGCGATTGCTCGTCGCGCGGGATTATATAGCGCAGGGCGATGATCGCCAGTGGCGTCAGCACCATGGAGATGATGACGATCGCCGTCAGCGTTGCGTTGGCGTTGCTGTCGATGATGCCGACGGCAGCGGCGGCGGAGTAGAGGACGAAGGCGAATTCGCCGCCTTGCGCCATGAAGACCGCGCGTTCCAGCGCCTCGCGATGGCCGGTCTTGAGGATGCGGGCGACGATGTAGATGCCAAATGCCTTCATCACCATGTAGGCGACGACATAGATGGCGATCAGCTTCCAGTTCGCGGCCACCACATGCAGGTCGAGCGACATGCCGACGGCCAGGAAGAACAGGCCGAGCAGGATGCCGCGGAACGGCTCGATGTCGGCTTCGAGCTGATGGCGGAAGGTCGATTCGGACAGAAGAACGCCGGCCAGGAACGCGCCCATCGCCATCGACAGGCCGCTGAGCTGCATGGCGAGCGCCGATCCGAGCACGACCAGAAGTGCCGCGGCCGTCATCACCTCACGCGCACGGGCATCGGCCAGGATGCGGAAAAAGGGGTTGAGCAGATAGCGACCGGCCAGCACCAGTCCGACGATCGCGGCAAGGCCGATGCCGACCTCTGTCAACCTTTCCGACAGGCTGGTGTCGGCGCCACCGGGCGCCAGGAACGCGATCAGGGCCAGCAGCGGCACGATGGCCAGATCTTCCAGCAGCAGGATGGAGACGATGCGCTGGCCTTTCGGCGAGGCGATCTCGCCGCGTTCCTCGAGAAGCTGCATGACGATCGCCGTCGAGGTCAGCACGAAACCGGCGCCGGCGACGAAGGATTGCGAGATTGGAAAACCACCGGCCATTCCGACACCGGTCAACAAGACCGCGCAGACGCCGACTTGCAGCGCGCCGAGCCCGAAGATTTCGCGGCGCAGGCCCCAGAGCCGCGACGGCTGCATTTCCAGTCCGATGATGAACAGGAACATGACGACGCCGAGTTCGGCGACATGGAGGATGGCCCCCGATTCGGAAAAAACGCCGATGCCGAACGGGCCGATCACCACGCCGGCGGCGAGATAGCCAAGGATCGAGCCGAGGCCCATGCGCTTGAAGATCGGGACGGCGACGACCCCTGCGGCAAGCAGCGCCACCACCTGAATGAGATCGCTGCCCGACGCTTCCGCTGCCATGCCTCTTGTCCCTATGTCCGACAGCACTCCTTGCATGCAGTTGGAGCGGGAGGCAAGGGCGGGGAGCCTGCCAGGACGGGTAGGTGCCGTTGAAGCGTTTCCCCTGGTGGAACAACCGTCTTCGCTTGCCTGCCGGACGATTGGTATCTATATCGGCGGGATGACTATCCATTCGTCCCGACCGTCTCCGCCGCCCCATATTCCGATGGATGCGCTTAGCGAGGTCCTGCAAGACTTTCGCTTGAGTGGCGTCAATTATGGCCGCTGCGAGCTCCGACATCCTTGGAGCATAGAGTTTCCGCAACAATCGCTGCTTCGTTTTCACTTTGTCGGTCAGGGTCCTTGCTGGATCCATACCGAAGCGCAGGGATGGCAGGAGTTGCGCGATGGCGATCTGGTGCTGCTGCCGCAAGGCATCGCCCATCGGCTGGCCAGTGCGCCGGACGTTGCAGTCGGCTCGCTCGATGATTGCCGGGTAACCAAGTTGGGGAGCAATGTCTGCGAAGTCGTACGGGAAGGCACGGGCGCGACAAGCACACTTTTTTGCGGCTCAATGGCCTTGGGCGCCTGTGCGTTAAACCCATTGATCACGCTGATGCCGCCTATCATCAAGGGTTGCGACGTGGCTGGCAATGACCCGGTGGTTGGTCCGTTGCTGGCGGCCATGACCGCGGAGGCCGCGCAACCGCAGATGGGCAGCGCCACCATCTTGTCGCGTATGGCGGACTTGCTGACAGCCCGGCTCATTCGCTGCTGGGTCAATTGTACGGGAGCTTCGACCACCGGCTGGCTCGCTGCCATCCGCGACCCCCATATTGGCCGCGCTCTGGCAGCCATGCACAGAGACCCCGGCCATAACTGGACGCTCGAAAGCCTCGCCAGCCTGGCAGGCCAATCGCGCTCGATTTTCGCCGAGCGCTTCAGCGCTGTATTGGGAGAGGGTGCTGCACGCTATCTCGCCCGTTTGCGCATGCAGCTTGCCCGCGAGTTGTTGGGGCAAAACGGCTTGTCGGTGGCCGAGGTAGCTACCCGCTTGGGCTATGAGTCCGAGGCATCCTTCGCTCGCGCCTTCAAGCGCATCACCAATGTCTCGCCAGGCGTTGTGCGTCGCACAATTCCCGGACGAATAGACATGGATTTCGGATTTTTAGATACATATCATCCGAAGAGACTGGTTTATGAAGATCTCCAAACTTAGGAGATCTTTCCGTGACTGACACAACATTACAGCTTGAAGACGCGGCGATAGACGTTGATGCGGCTGCGCCGACCGCGTGGAGCGCAACCACCTGGTTCGCGGTCATTTCATTGGCGGCCACCAGCTTTGCCCTGGTCTCAGCCGAATTTCTGCCGGCAGGTCTGCTGACACCAATGGCGCGCGATCTCGGCATCAGCGAGGGAACGGCCGGACAGGTCGTCACCGCCACCGCTTCCGTCGGCGCCGTGACGGCGATGTTGAGCAATGTTCTTATCGGCCGATTGAACCGCAAGACGGTGCTGGTTGGCCTCATGGCCCTAGCGGTCGCTTCCAATATTCTTGCGGCGCTGGCGCCCAATTTCTGGCTGCTGTTGCTAGGCCGGGCCGGGCTGGGAATCGCTCTCAGCGCCTTCTGGGCGCTTTCGGTCGCCGTCGTCGCGAGGCTGGTTGGCGCCAATGCGACAGGTCGGGGCATGGCTATCGTCACCCTCGGCGTCTCGCTCGCCACCATTGCCGCACCGTCGATGGGTGCGCTGATCAGCGACTGGCTGGGATGGCGCAGCGCCATGGCCATGACAGCGGGGCTGGCCGTGGTCGCCATGTTGCTGCAGTTGCTTAGCCTGCCGTCGTTGCCCGCAACGGCAAGCAATAGTCTTGCAGACGTCCTTCGGCTGACACGGCGGCGTGGCATTCAACTTGGCATGCTTGCTATTCTTTTGTTGATGACGGGGCATTTTGCCGGCTCGGTCTATGTGCGCCCCTTTCTCGAACATGTGACGCTGCTTGCAACCGGGCCAATTGCCCTGGCGTTGCTCGGATTTGGCATCGCCGCAGTGATCGGCAATATTGCCGGTGGCCGCATGGCCGACGCCAATATCCACGTGGCTCTTGTGGTTACCGCCGCATTGATGGCGTTTGCGGCGCTGGCATTGGTGCTTTGGGGCGTGCACATTGGCGTTGCCTTTGGCTTCGCTACGTTGTGGGGCTTCGCCTTCGGCATGGCGCCGGTGGTGCTGCCGACAAATTTGTCTCGCGCAGCGCCGGACGCGCTGGAAGCAGCGGGCAGCCTGATGGTCGCCTCTTTTCAGGTCGCCATCACCATCGGCGCGGTTGTCGGTGGCTATGCCGTGGACACCTATGGCCCTACAGCGCCTTTGACCGTGACTGCTATCCTTGCCGCATCGACAGCCGTCCTGGCGCTGCTACAGCCGCGCAACTAAACTTTGCCGCCGCTGACACAGTAGCCCGAATCCGGCCCGGACAATATTGCAGGCGCGTTACACAAGTTTACGCCGGGTGCGCGTTGCTTGTTGCCACATTCGAAGGCTAAGGACGCTCGGCTACGGCCATTGGAGGGTGAGCGACGATCAAGTCGCGCCCTTTTGAGGAGATGACTGACATGAAGAAGTTTTTGCTTGTTGCCGTCGGCCTGGCGGTGCTCGCCGGTTCTGCCTGTTCGAAGGCGCCGGAATGCACGACCGAGATCGCAACCAAGAAGGCGCAGGACATGGCTGCCGCTCTGCAGGAAGCGATCACCAAGGATCCGTCCAAGGCGGCTGACCTGACTGCCAAGGTCCAGGCGGTGACAACCAAGTATCAGGGCGCCACGACACTTGCCGACGCCTGCAAGGCGTATGACGAGGTGACGGCCGCCATCAAGGGCTAACGCCTGGTTCGACTGTTTGTTTCTAGGGGAGGCGGTGGCGATGGGCTGCCGCCTCTTTGTTTTTGGGGAATGTGCTAGGGCGCGATACGCGCTCAGTTCGGCGCGATGGAGCCGACTTCGACGGCGTCGACGCGCTTCAGGCTCATGCCGATGACCGGTACCAGCTGGTCCTGGACACGCACGGCAACCGTCACGGTCATCGAATTGTCGTCGGGGATGCGGGCCTGCATGACGCCGCGCAACTGGTTGCGGTTGATGGTGAAGACCACCTTGCGGGCATCGACAACGTTGCCGCCGATGATGTCGAGGCCGGAACCGGCAGCGCCGCCCATGAAGGAACCCTTGTAGTCACGGCCCTTGCGCTCGATCTTGGCCGACATCGGCTGGGTGAACATGCCGACCCGGCAGCCGCCGTCCAGCGTCATGCCCATCTTGCCGTCCGGCGTGGAGCCGGTGAAGCTGCAGTTGAATTTCGTGCCCTTGTACTTGCCGGCGACGATTTCGCCCGGGCCGACCCATTTGCCTTCGGCCGACTGGAAGAACTGCTTGTCCGGCTCTGTGGCGGAAGCCCCCGAGGCAACACCGACGACCGCTGTGATCGCGACGGCCAGGGGCAAGACGCTGGACAGAATTACGCTTTTCATCGACGACACCCGGCAACAAAGATGCTGTTTGGAACCGGTTTGACCATGAAGAAGATTGGTTAATGCTTCGTCACTGCGGGGCCTCGAAACCGCGATCCGTTCACCGACTCGAAGAGTAAAACGCTATTTGCCGGAGCCCGGCGTCTCGGTGTCCTTCTTCGTGGCAAACGATGTCAGTGCCGAGAGGAAATCGCCAAGCCCTGGGCGCTTCGCTGCACTGAAGGGCAGGGGGCGCGCCGTTTCCATCGCCGCGATGCCGATGCGCGCCGTCATCATGCCGTTGACGACGCCCTCGCCAAGCTTGGCTGAAAGCCGTGCGGCCAGCCCATGGCCGACGATCTGCTGGACGAAACTGTCGCCGACGGCGATCGAGCCGGTGACCGCCAGATGCGCCAGCACGCTGCGTGCCAGGCGGAAGAAACCCAGCGTTCCCGGCCGTCCGCCATAG
>NZ_JBFUGJ010000110.1:0-16927 GCF_056402975.1 Mesorhizobium sp. P3_A9
TCTCAAAATCACTCAAACAAGGGTTGCACCATGTCATTGCTAACCAAGACCATGTCGCTGGCGGCCGCTGCCGCTATGGCCGTCACGATGCTGAGCAGCGCGTCCTTCGCCGAAGACGGCACCGGCCAACAGCTCTATCCGCTGTTTACCTACCGCACCGGGCCCTACGCTCCATCGTTCATTCCGTTCGGTGCCGGCAACATCGATTATCTCCGCTACATCAATGAGGTCGAGGGTGGCGTCGATGGCGTCAAGATCCTGGTCCAGGAATGCGAGACGGCCTACACGATCGAGCGCGGCATCGAATGCTACGAGCGCTACAAGAACGGTTATAACGGCGCGCTGACGGCGGCAATCTATCCGCATTCGAGCGGCCTCGACGTGGTCCTCACAGACAAGGCTCGCATCGACAAGATCCCGATCGTCAGCCCTGGCGGCGGCCAGAACATCGCCACCGACGGTCGCGTCTTTCCCTACCAGTATCCACTGGTGTTCGACTACTGGAGCGAAGCCCAGATCATCGTCGATTACATCGCCCAGCAGGCCGGTGGCTATGACAAGCTCAAGGGCCTGAAGATCGCCACGCTCTATCACGATAGCGGCTATGGCCGCGACACGATCGAGCCGCTCGGCATCCTCGCCAAGAAATATGGCTTCGAAGATATCCAGATCCCGGTTCCGCATCCCGGCGAACAGCAGCAGACGCAGTGGCAGCAGATCCGCCGTGCAAACGCCGACTGGGTCTTTCTGCGCGGCTGGGGCGTGATGACGCCGGTGGCGATCAAGACAGCGGCTCGCGTCGGCTTCCCCGCCAATCGCATCATCGGTGATATCTGGAGTGGTTCGGAAGACGATGCCCGTCCGGCGGGCGCCGCCGCCAACGGTTACCTCGCCGTCTCGGTCTTCCCGCCGGGCACCAACTACGGCATCCTGAAGACGCTCAAGGCGGATATCCTCGACAAGGGCAAATCCGACCTTAAGGACAATTTACAATTACGGCGTGATCGAAGCCATCACCTTCGTCGAGGCGCTGCGCACCGGCCACAAGAAATTCGGCAACAGGCCATTGACCGCCGCCGAAGGCCAGTGGGCGCTTGAAAACCTCGACATCGATCAGAAGCGGATCTCCGAGCTTGGCGCGGAAGGCCTCATCAGCCCGCTGAAAACCTCGATCGACAACCACAAGGGCGAAACCATCGCCGCCAAGATCATCCAGTGGAACGGTCAGTCCTGGGACACCAGGACCGATTGGATCAAGGCCGATGCCTCGCTGTTTGCCGACGTCATCAAGGCAAAGGCCGCAGCCTACGCCAAGGAAAAGGGCATCGAGCCCCGCGTTGCAACGAACTGACACCAAACCGCATAGACAGGATCGACCCATGACCATTGCACAAAGAAGCTTCCTCGAGATCCAGAACATGGAAGCGCTCTATGGTCAGGCGATCCTTGCTGTGCGCGACGTGTCGCTCAAGGTCGAGCAGGGCAAGATCGTTGCCCTGCTCGGCGCCAACGGCGCGGGCAAGACAACGACGCTGAAGGCGGTTTCCAATCTGCTCGGGCCTGAGCGCGGCAAGGTCAGCCGCGGCAGCATCCTCTGGCAGGGCGAGCAGGTCAGCAGCCTCTCGGCGTCTCGGCTCGTCGCCAAGGGTGTCGTGCAGGTGCTGGAGGGCCGTCATTGCTTTGCGCAATTGACGGTCGAGGAAAACATCCTCTCCGGCGGCTTCGTCCGCAAGCCGAGCCGGGCAGACCTGCAGCGCGACGTCGAACGGATCTACACTTGGTTTCCGCGCCTCAAGGAGAAGCGCAAGGTCAAGGCCGGCCTGACGTCGGGAGGTGAACAGCAGATGCTGGCCATCGGCCGCGCGCTGATGACCAAGCCGAGCCTGGTGCTGCTGGACGAGCCGTCAATGGGTCTTGCGCCGATCATCGTGCAGGAAATCTTCGAGATCATCCGCATCCTCAACAGTGAGCAGGGCGTCAGCTTCCTGCTTGCCGAGCAGAACGCCAATCTCGCGCTTCGCTATGCCGACTACGCCTACATCCTCGAAAACGGTCGCGTCGTTCTGTCGGGAACGGCAGAGGAACTGCGAGCCCGTGAGGATGTCCAGGACTTTTACCTGGGCGGTGCCAATGTCGCCAGACCACACTGACCGCCTCGCCCGCGCCGGGTGAGGTCGCTAATTTCAGGACAATGCAAAATGACACAGATCGATACCGCCTGGGGCGCGGGCCCCAGCGCTCGCTATGAGACACTGGCCGAACGGTTCCGGCCGATATTTGCTGAGATTGCCGCCGGTGCGGTTGAGCGGGAGCTTGGCCGGGAACTGCCGGTGGCGCAGATCGCGAAATTGAAGCAGGCGGGCCTGGGCGCGCTGCGCATACCCGAAGCCGAAGGTGGTCTTGGCGCGACGCTGCCTGAACTGGCCAACATCCTGATCGAATTGTCGGCGGCCGATTCCAATATCACCCAAGCTCTGCGCGGTCATTTCGGGTTTGTCGAGGATGTCGTCAACAAGACATCCGGCGAGAGCCGCAAGCGCTGGGCAGAGCGCATTGCCCGCGGCGAGATCGCCGGCAATGCCTGGACCGAGATCGGCGACGCAAAACAGGACGCTTTCTCGACCCGCATCTCGAACAAGGATGACAGGCTGGTGCTCAACGGCACCAAATACTACACCACCGGCTCGCTGTTCGCCGACTGGATCGATGTCGGTGCGACGGGGCTCGAAGGGGAAGGCATCGTCTTGCAGGTGCGCCGCGACGATCCGGGCGTGAATGTCGTCGACGACTGGGACGGTTTTGGCCAGACGCTCACCGCCAGCGGCACCACGATCTTTACCGATGCCACGGTCGACCCCGGCGATGTCGTCGTCGACGACGATAAGTTCCGCTATGGCGCCGCCTTCTACCAGCTGGTGCATCTTGCCACGCTCGCCGGGATAGGCCGGGCGATAGCCAACGAGACCGCCGCCGCCGTTGCCGCGCGCAATCGCTCCTACTCCAATGCCGCCGGCCCGCGCTCAAGCCAGGATCCGCAGGTGCTTCAGGTCGTCGGCCGTATTCGCAGCAACGCCTATGCGGCCGGCGCCATCGTTTTGCAAGTCGCGCAGGCCATCGAACGCGCTTACCAGGCACACTTTGCCGGCGATGCCGAATTGGAGGAAAAGGCCAATGCGGTCGCCGAACTCGAGACATCGCAGGCGGTGACGGTCGTCACGAATCTGGTTCTTGAGGCGTCGACGATCATCTTCGATGCGCTGGGCGCATCCTCGACCAGAAAACCGATCGGCCTCGATCGCCATTGGCGCAACGCTCGTACCCTGTCGTCGCACAACCCACGCATCTACAAGGATCGCATCGTCGGCGACTACGCAGTCAACGGCACGCCACCACCCTATCAATGGCGCATCGGACGCAGCCCGTCGTAAGCCAGGACGTCACGCCGCCCATAGTTTCGACGCAGTCCAGCGCACGCCCGCAGGGTCTATCAATCCGTTCGTCGGTTTGAACCCTGCGGCACCGCGCCTACAGATACGCTGCTGGTTTCACCGGTGCTGCGGCTTCACAACTTAGCGCATCAGGTTTGCGATGAAGCCATTCGGCTCCGTCAATTATCGTTTTGATGGGATATGCGTTCGCTTGGCCGAACACGAAAATCACGATGCCTGTCAAGGGTTCCGACGATCTCAACAAAGACGCGGAAGATTGCCACCAGACTCCTGGGGGGCTTGGCCGGCTTCGCCCTATTCAGCTGACTATGGTCAAGCCGGAACGTCTCCGCTCGCAGTGGGCAGCCCCACGACATCCTTTGAAGTAACCATATGGCGTCCGGGTGCTGGTGCGACCGCCGCTTCAACAAGGATGGCAGCTATTCGTGAGGCAAGGTTTATGTGGAGCGCTCGAGGCAACAACGGCTGAAGAGCAGCCGCTATCGGCAGCACGATACGTTCAGCCAGCCGGAACTCCGCCCGATCGCCGCCGATCATGCCTGGTCGCACGATCGTAAGAGACTTGAAGCCGATACTTGCAATGTCACGTTCAGCTTCACCTTTGACGCGGCAGTAATACAGGGGAATGGAGAGCGACGCGCCGGGAGAGGAAACGAGTGCGAAAGACTCCGCACCCCGCTCATGGGCGAGTTTCGCAAACGCAATCGGCAGCTCATAGTCGATATGCCGAAACGCCTCCTTTGACCCAGCCTTCGCCGGGGTCGTTCCCAATGCGCAAATCACGGCATCGACGCTCCCGATCGCAGCATCCGGCAGCAGCATGCCCAGTTCCGGTGCGACCGGATTAACAAGCTTGCCATGAGCGGGAAGGCTGCGTCGCGACGGCGCAACAACCTGGTCGACCCGCGGATCCGCCAGAGCCTGTTGGAGTGCCGTCGCGCCAACGAGGCCCGTTGCGCCGAGTATCAAGATTTTCATGCAATGTCCTAGTGCCATTGAAAACCAACGCTGCCAGCCTGGCGGAGCCCGGCAGGCCCCCGTCGCGGGGACGATTGGCGTATCATCAAGTTTCGGGGATCATCACGGGGTYGCGTCGCGAAAAGGGTCCTATCGCCATCCCTGGTTCGGACGCCTCGTGAAAGCTTCTTTCTACCAGATAGCGGTTTGGCTGAGAGTTGATAATCTGCGGATTGGTAGGGTCACTTCATAGGCACAGTAAGAAATGCTCGATCGCATCACCGGAATGCAGGTGTTCTCCCGCTCGGCTCATGCCGGCAGCATTTCGGCTGCGGCCCGGCAAATGGGCCTGTCTCCCGGCATGGCGACGAAACATCTCGACGCCCTGGAAGAGCGGCTCGGCGTCAGGCTGTTTCACAGAAGCACGCGAAAGCTCACGCTCACCGAGCCCGGGCAGCAATATCTTGAACTCTGCACGCGCCTGCTGCCGGAGCTTGACGAAGTGGAGGCTCTGATTGCTTCTCAGCGGGTCGAGGCCTCAGGGCTTCTGCGGCTCAACGCTCCGCTATCGTTCGGCGTGCGCTACCTGGCGCCACTGATCCCGGCTTTCACCGAAAAGCACCCGAAGGTTACCGTCGATCTCGGCCTGAATGACCGGGTGGTGGATCTGACGGACGAAGGCTGGGATCTCACGATCCGTGTCGGGCGCCTGAAGGACAGCCGTCTGATTTCCAGAAAGCTCGCCGAAAGCTCGATGATCGTCTGCGCGGCGCCCACGTACTGGGTGAAGCACGACCGCCCTGAAGTCTGGGCGGACCTTCAGCAACACAATTGCCTGGGGTTTGCATTCACCAACATCGCAAGGCCCGATGAATGGTTTTTCGGGCGCAACCGGGAGCGCAGCATTGCCGTCAAGGGCACGCTGCGGGCCAACAATGGCGACGCTCTGGTTGCGGCCGCTTCCGCCGGCCTGGGTGTCCTCTACGAGCCGCAATTCATCGTTGCCGAGGCAATCCGGCAAGGCCTGCTGGAAGCAGTCGAACTCGATCAGCCGACTGCCGACCTCGGCGGTATCCACTTGGTCTACGCGCCTGACCGCTCCCCGCCCGCGAAGGTCCGGGTCATGATCGATTTCCTGGTTGCTGCCTTCACGCCGCGACCGCCGTGGGATGTCGATTGACGCCGGTGCCGCATTCGACATTGCACACTGCAGGGTAAAAACTGAAACGGTCGGTGAGCCATGGCCTGATGGTCTTGGCGTAATGTTGGTCAACCGCCCACCTTGCCGATGACGACCACCTTGCCGCCGCGCAAGCCGACAATCTGCAAAGGCGTGTGCGGGTGATTGTGCGCATCCATCGCGTAGGTCCCGCCATGCAGTGCCGGCATCCGAGACGATTTCAGCGCGCTCTGAATATCCGCAGGGCTGTCCGAATTCGCGCGGTGGATCGCGTCGACGACCAGGCGGGTTGCCTCATAGGCGAAGAACGAGCGCTGGGTGGGCATCAAACCAAAGTGGGCGCGATAGGCCTGAACAAAATCCTGGACGCCTTGTGTGTCTTCGGTCGGCATGAACACGGCTATGCCTGAAGCCTTGTCGAGACCGCCGGATGCGACGAATTGCRGGGAGGCGGCTGCGAGCGCCGTGGCCGCGCGCAAAGCTCAGATCACGATTGTTGAGCGACGCGGCTTCGATACGCACGCGAGTTTCGCATGCGCCCACGTCGCGGCTCGGAAGTTCGACACGCTTCAACCCGCCGATGCCGCCGCCTGACTGAAGTTGATAGGCCTTCATAAGAAAGCTCCTTGATCATGTTGGTGATCGACAGATCTCACACCGCGTAAACCGCCCGTCTGAGGGCCAATGGAAATTCACCCGTCATGCCCGCGACTGCGGTGTTGGTCAGCGCGACGACGGAAAGGCCGATCGCCGAATCGACCCAGAAATTGTTGCCGTAGACACCGGCCCAGTTTCACGCGTGGAGGTCGCCGTTAACTTGCGGTTGTCTCCACAAGGTGACAATCGGGCCGGGGAGACATTCAGTTCTTACTGCCAGTCAGAAATTGCCTTTTGCGTCGCGCGCCAACTCGATACGGAGACTGTGGCGGGAGTTGCGCTCGTTGCGCCGCCGTCTCTGGGCAGTTCTAAAGCCTCGATGTGAAATATATTTCACTATGTGAATTATATTGACAATGGAACGCCGGGCTGTAATGTCCCGGTCGTCGGCTTTCGGAGGAAGGTCGGCTTCATCAAATCCATACGGCAGCGCTCGCAGAGCGTCTGCAACGGTCATTGAGGATGGCTTCGGCCAAGGGAGGAAACTTGCGCAAATTTCTGAGCACGCTCGCAATCGCGGCGGCTGCATCGACCTGTCTTGGGTCCATGCAGGCACGCGCCGAAACCCCAAACCCGTTCAAATGCGAGCCGGGTGAAAAATACGTCATGAACGTCATGGTCTCGGGCGTCGAATACTGGTTCCCCGTCTATGAAATGTTCAAGCAGGCCGGCCAGCAGTTCGGCTGCGAGACCGCCTATACGGGCACGCCGGAATACGACGTCAACAAGCAGATCGCGACCTTCGACCAGGCGCTGGCGCAGAAGCCGGCCGGTATACTGGTGCATCCGATGAACTCCGATCCATTCATCGAGCCGATCAACCGCGCCATCGAACAGGGCACCGCCGTGGTGACCTTCGCCGCCGACTCGCCCAATTCCAAGCGCGTCTCCTACATCACCTCCGACAACAATGCCGAAGGCACCTATGCCGCCGACGCCGTTGCCAAGGCGATGGACGGCAAAGGCGAATATGCCGTGCTGGAAAATCCCGGCCAGGACAATCACGACAAGCGCGTCAACGCCTTTGTCGCCCGCATGGAAGCCAAATGGCCTGACATGAAGCTCGTCGGCCGCGCCGCTTCGAACCAGGATCCGACCAAGGCCTACCAGGCAGTGCTGAGCCTGGCGCAGGCGCATCCCGACCTCGGCGCCGTGTTCATGCCGGAAGCCAACTCGGCCATCGGCGCCGCGCAGGCCGCCAAGGAAGGCGGCGGCAAGATCCGCGTCATGCTGGCCGACGTCAACGCCAAGATCCTCGACATGATCAAGGCCGGCGAGATCTTCGGCTCGGTCAATCCGAACCAGGGCATGCAGGGCTATATGGGTTTCATGCTGTTGTGGATGGCCAAGCATCCGGGCCTGATCGATCCGATGAACGACGCCAAGCGTTCGGGCTTCAACCCGATGAGCGTGCCCTTCGTCGACAATGGCTTCTCCATCGTCTCCAAGGAAAATGCGGACGACTTCTACTGGGACAAATACCTGAAGCGCCGCGGCACCAAGGGCATCGAGGAATAAACTCGCTCTTGCTACCCCGGCCTCCGCAAGGCCGGGCCAACCGGGAAGGAGGCCATGGCCTCCTTCCTCCCCCCGCAGGTTCATCGCAGGAGCATGGCGTGACCCAGGCGCCCATTCTTGAAATCCGCGGCCTGTCCAAGGCGTTTGGCCCGGTCAAGGCGCTGAGCGACGTGCAGTTCGCGCTGCGACGCGGCGAAGTCCACGCGCTGTGCGGCGAGAACGGCGCCGGCAAGTCGACGCTGATGAACATGATCGCCGGCGTGCTGCAACCCGATGAGGGCGACATACTGATCGACGGCGAGCGGGTTTCGATCCTGTCGCCGGCGGCCGCCCAACGCCTCGGCATCGCGCTCGTCCATCAGGAGATCGCGCTCTGCCAGGATGCCACGGTCGCGGAAAATATCTACATGGCCGCGATCAACAGCCGGCGGGCGCCGCTGATGAATTTCCAGAAGCTCTATGCCGATGCCCAGAAGGTCATGGACCTGCTTGCCCCCATTCCGGTGCGCACCAGGGTCGCCGATCTCTCCATTTCCAACCAGCAGCTCGTCGAGATCGCCAAGGCGCTGACGCTCGACTGCAAGGTGCTGATGCTTGACGAGCCGACGGCGGCATTGACCGAGAGCGAGGCGCGGCGCCTGTTTTTGATCGTGCGCGGGCTCAAGCAGCGCGGCATTTCGGTGGTCTATATCAGCCACCGCATGGCTGAGATCTTCTCGTTGTGCGACCGCGTCACCGTCTTTCGCGACGGCCGCTACGTGGCGACCGACCCGATCGCCGCCGTTTCGCCTGATGACGTGGTGCGCAAGATGGTCGGCCGCGAAATCACCCAGCTCTACCCCGACAAGCTGGCGCCGAAAGAAGCTGGGCGCTTGCTCCTTTCGGTTGAGGGCCTTTCCGATGGCCGCCGCTTCGCCGACGTCGATCTGCAGCTTCGCGCCGGCGAAATTCTGGGCATTGGCGGCCTCATCGGGGCCGGCCGCAGCGAGATCGCGCAGACGATCTGCGGCCTGAAGCCGATGACGGCAGGAACCGTTGCGCTCGACGGAAAGCCATTGCGGCCGCGCAGCTACGGCGATGCGGTCAAGGCGGGGCTGGTCTATCTCTCGGAGGATCGCAAAGGCTCCGGCGTGTTCCTCGATCTGCCGATCGCGCAGAACATCTCGGCGCTCGACCTCGCCAGGCTGACGGGGCCACTCGGCCTGCTCGACCGCAAGGCCGAGGATCGTCAGGCGCGGGAACTGACCGGCAGGCTCGGCGTGCGCATGGCCGGCATCGAGGCCACCGTTTCGACACTGAGCGGCGGCAACCAGCAGAAGGTCGCCATCGCCAAGCAATTGTCCGTCAACCCCAAAGTCATCATCATGGACGAGCCGACACGCGGCATCGACGTTGGCGCCAAGGTCGAGATCCACCGGCTGCTGCGCCAACTTGCCGACAGCAGTGTCGGTGTCGTCGTCATCTCGTCGGAACTGCCGGAGCTGATCGGCCTGTGCGACCGCGTCATGGTGGTGCGCGAAGGCAGGATCGCCGGCGAACTCAATGCCGGCGAACTCGGCGAGGAGGCCATCATCATGCTGGCATCGGGTGTCCACAACAGTTCAAACCAAAGGCAGGCCCAGAATGTCGCCTAGGAACTCAGGAGAAGCGCTCATGCATGCCGAGATACCGGCCGCGGGTCGCGGGCGGCGCGTCAATTTTGCCCGCCTTGCGTCGATGCGCGAAGCCGGGCTGATCGTCATCATCCTGGCGCTGTGCATCGCCATGAGCTTTGCCTCGCCGCACTTCCTGACATGGGGCAATTTCCGCGCCATGCTGATGAGCTTCTCCATCGAAGGCATCGTCGTCGTCGGCATGACCATCCTGCTCATCGTCGGCGGCATCGACCTGTCGGTCGGTTCGGTCGTGTGTTTCTCGATGGTTGTCTCCGGCGCGCTGTTCCTCGCCGGCCTCGATCCCTGGACGGCAAGCCTGATCGGCATCGGCGTCAGCGCGCTGATCGGCGCGGCGATGGGCTTCTTCGTCACGGTGATAGGCCTCAATCATTTCATCACCTCGCTGGCGGCGATGGTCATCGTGCGCGGCATGTGCCTGGTCGTCACCAAGGGCACGCCGTTGTCGCTGTTCACCTTGCCGCCGGCTTTCAAGGCCATCGGTCAGGGCAGCTTCAATAACATCCCCTATGTCATCCTGATCTTTGTCGTGGTGGTGGCGATCTTCGATTTCCTGCTGCGTCGCGCCACGGCCTTTCGAAAAGTCTTCTACACCGGCTCCAACGAGAAGGCCGCGCAGTTCTCCGGCATCAGGACCAAACAGGTGAAGTTCTGGGTCACGGTGCTGTGCTCGACGCTGGCCGGGCTGGCCGGCGTCATCTACATGGCGCGCTTCGGTGCGGCGACGCCGACCTTCGGCGCCGGCATGGAGCTCAACATCATCGCCGCGGCCGTCATCGGCGGCGCCTCGCTCAATGGCGGCTCCGGCACCATCTTCGGGGCGATCCTCGGCATGGCGCTGCTCTCGGTGGTGACCAGCTCGCTCATCCTCCTCGATATCTCGGTCTATTGGCAGGACATGATCAAGGGATGCATTCTGCTCGCAGCCGTATCGATCGATCACTTCCTGCATCGCAAGAAGTCCTGACCTCAAGCGCACCGAAGCAACACCATGGCCCCTCCCAACACCCGCGACGACATCGCCGCCGTCCGCCAGATGCACCAGGCGCTTGTCCTGCATTACGTCGAAGGCAAGACCCAGGCCGAGATCGCCGTGGAACTCGGCCTCTCGCACGCGACCGTCAACCGGCTGATCAAGCGCGGCCACCAGCTTGGCCTGGTCGAGATCAAGATCAAGTCGCCGATCGATCATCTGGTTGAACTCGAGGCGCGGCTGGTGGCGCTGGGCGGTATAGAGCGGGCGATGGTTGTGCCATCGGTCTCCGAAAATCCGCACACGGCCCTGCAGCGGGTCGGCGAGGCGGCGGCTGGGCTGCTGCTCGACACCATCAAGGACGGCGACACCATTTCGATCACCGGTGGCAAAGGTGTCAGCGCGCTGGTCGCCGGTCTCAAGCCGGGGCGCCGATACGACGTCGAAATCATCCCCGCCACCGGCCTGGTGCAGGGCAAGCACTATACCGACGTCAATCACGTCGCCTCACTGATGGCCGACAAACTCGGCGGCCGCGCCTACCAGATCCATGCGCCGCTGTTCGCCGACACCGCGCAGCAGCGCGAGATGCTGATGGGCATCAGCTCCGTCGCCGACGTGTTTCGCAAGGCGCGCGAGGCCGATGTCGCGGTGGTCGGGGTCGGCTCCATCCTGACCGACGATTCCAGCTACTACGATCTGCATCCGTCCTCGAATGCCGACCGCCAGGCGATCCAGAAATCCGGGGCGACGGGCGAGTTGCTGGCCCATCTCATCGATCGCCAGGGCAAGCTCTGCAACTACTCGCTCAACCGTTCGCTGGTCTCGCTGACGCTCGACGAGTTCGCCACCATCCCACGCTCGATCGGCATCGCCAGCGGACCCAGCAAGGTCGCGCCGATCCTCGCCGCCATGCGCGGAAACCATCTCGACACCATCGTCACGGACGAGGCCACCGGGCTCCAGATCCTCGAGTTGGCCAAACAGGAGGCAGCATGAATTCTCGACAAATCCAGCGGCAGATCGGCAAGTCCGGCATATCGGCGTCGGCTGTTGGCTTGGGCACCTGGGCGATTGGCGGATGGATGTGGGGCGGCACCGACGAGAAGGAATCGGTGCGCGCCATCGAAGCCTCGATCGACGCCGGCCTCAGCCTGATCGACACCGCACCGGCTTACGGCCTTGGCCGCAGCGAGGCGATCGTTGGCACCGCCATCAAGGGCAAGCGCGACAAAGTGGTGATCGCGACCAAATGCGGGCTGAACTGGCATACCGGCAAAGGGGGCCATTTCTTCGACCAGGACGGCAAGCCGGTGCATCGCTATCTCGGGGCTGACGGCATCGCCTACGAAGTCGAGCAGAGCCTGCGGCGTCTCGGCACCGATCATATCGATCTCTACATCACCCATTGGCAGGACCCGACGACGCCCATCGCCGAGACGATGGTGGTGCTGGAAAAACTGAAGGCGGCCGGCAAGATCCGCGCCATCGGCGCCAGCAACATCAGTGCCGATGATCTTGGCCACTATATCGACGCCGGCCAGCTCGATGCGATCCAGGAGCGCTATTCGATGATCGATCGCGAGATCGAGGGCAGCCTGCTGCCGATCACCCGTCGCCATGACATCGCCACCCTCAGCTATTCGTCGCTGGCGCTTGGCCTGCTCACCGGCACGGTCGACCCCGGCCGCACATTCGGCGGCGACGACCAGCGCAAGGACAATCCACGCTTCTCCACGGCCAACCGGCAAAAGGTGGCGAAGCTGAAGGAGGCCATCGCCTCGATTGCCGCAGACCATCAGGCGTCGATGGCCCAGATCGTCATCGCCTGGACGCTCGCCCAGCCGGGCATCACTTTTGCCCTGTGCGGCGCGCGCAATCCCGAACAGGCGCTCGACAATGCGCGGGCCGGCGAGATCACGCTTGCGGCAGGCGAACTTGCGGCAATCGACGCCGCAGCCGCCGCGCATCTCACGGCGATGGATGCCTGAGCAAAAAGGCAGCAGTCCAATGAACCGTAGCGATACAACAGCCGCTCTGCGCGAACGGCCTGATATAGCCGTGCTCGTCATCGGCGGCGGCATCAACGGCATCAGCGTCTTTCGCGAACTGGCCTTGCAAGGCGTCGATGTCGTGCTGGCGGAAAAGGACGACTATTGCAGCGGCGCCAGTGCCGCCCTGTCGCGCATGGTGCATGGCGGGCTGCGCTACCTCGAAAACGGCGAATTCAAACTGGTGCGCGAATCGCTGCTCGAACGCGATCGCCTGCTGAAGAATGCCCCGCACTATGTGGCGCCCCTGCCGACGACGGTACCGATCTTCGACATGTTCTCCGGCCTTGCCAATGGCGCGGTGCGTTTCCTGGGATTGACGAGGCGGCCCAGTCGGCGCGGCGCGCTGGTGATCAAGACTGGCCTTGCCATGTATGACCTGTTCACCGCCGCACGGCGGTTGATGCCGACGCACCGATTCCGGGGACGCGCCGAGACACTGAAGACATGGCCGGCGATCAATCCGGCGATCCGCAATTCGGCGACCTACTATGACGCCTGGGTGAGCCGGCCCGAACGCCTCGGCCTGGAGATGCTGCTGGACGCCATGGCGAGCGGGGCGAACGCGCGCGCCTTGAATTATGCGCAGGTGTCATCGAACGGCGACGGCCTTGCCATCACCGACAGGCTGACAGGCGAACAACTGCCGGTGCGGCCGCGATTGGTCATCAACGCCACCGGCGGCTGGATCGACCTGACCAACAAGGCAATCGGGGCGGCGGCGCAGAGAATGATGGGCGGCACCAAGGGCTCGCATCTCATCGTCGACAATGACGAACTGCTCGCAGCGCTCGGCGGCCATATGGTCTACTACGAGAACGAGGACGGGCGCATCTGCATCCTGTTTCCCTATCTCGGCAAGGTGCTGATCGGCTCGACCGACATCCGGATCGACGATCCCGACCAGGTCCGATGCGAGGAGGACGAACAGCGCTACATCCTGCAGTCGCTCGCCTTCGTCTTTCCCTCGATCAAGGTGACCGACGACCAGATCGTGTTCCGCTTCGCCGGCGTGCGCCCCTTGCCCGCCAGCGAAGACAGCTTCACCGGCCGCATACCGCGCGACCACTATTGCGAGTTCGTCGAGGCGAGCGGGGATCTGCCGGCGACACTATGCATGATCGGCGGCAAGTGGACGACGTTTCGTTCGTTCGGAGCATTGGCGGCTGGCAGTGTGCTGGAGCGCCTCGGGCTCGAACGCAGTGTGGGTACAGAGGATATGGCCATCGGCGGCGGTCGCGACTTCCCTGCCGATCAGGAGAGCTGGTGCGCGTCATTCGCGCTTGAATACGGCCTGACGGTCGAGCGCGCGCACACACTTCTGCAGCGCTACGGCACGTCTGCCGTGGACTTCGTTTCGCGCCCCGCGGGCGAACAGATGCTGCCGCGGTCCGACTACTCGGCAAGCGAAATCCGACACATCATCGAGCATGAGCAGGTCGAGTGCCTTGCCGACCTGTTCCTGCGCCGCTCCACCATCGCCATTTCGGGTGGTCTGAGCTTCGACCTCATCAGCGCCGTTCTCGACATGCTGGCCGATCACAAAGGCTGGAATGCCAGCGAGGCCGTCGCCGAGCGCTCGACCTTCCTGGCCTTGCTGGCAGACCGGCACGGCATCGACCTCCAGACGCATCAAAGGAGCGCCCTATGCGCGTAAACAAGAAAGTCCGCATGAACCGGCTGTTCGGCGGGGGGCGCTGCCTCGACGTGGCCATCGATCATGGCGTCTGCAACGAGCCGAGTTTCCTGGCCGGGCTGGAAGACATGGCCGGTGTCGTCAGCCAACTGGTCAAGGCCGGTCCCGACGCCATCCAGATGAATTACGGCCAGGCCGATCTGTTGCAATCCGTGCCGGGCAAGGACAAGCCGGCGCTGGTCATGCGTATCGACATGGGCAATCCTTACAACAAGACGCGCCACCGGGCGATGTGGGCGGTGCTGCAGAACGAAGCCGAGCCTCTGCTTGGCGCCATCGAGATGGATGCGGCCTGCGTCGTGGTGAATTTGTTCATGCTGCCCGACGAGCCCGACCTGTTCAGGCAATGCGTGCAGAACATCGCGCGTGTGCGCGCCGATTGCGAGAAATACGGCCTGCCGCTGATGATCGAGCCGCTGGCCATGCTGCCGGTCACCGAACATGGCGGCTACATGGTCGACGGCGATGCCGAAAAGATCGTCACCTTGACCCGCTTGGCGCGCGAGATGGGTGCCGATATCATCAAGGCCGATCCGACGACCGATCCCAATGACTTCCACCGCGTCGTCGAGGCCGCGCGCTGCCCGGTGCTGGTGCGTGGCGGCGGCAAAGAGGATCTGCGCGCGGTGTTCGACAAGTCCGCTGCCTTGATGGCGCAAGGCGCGCTCGGCATGGTCTATGGCCGCAACATCTACCAGCATGCCAACCCGAGTGCTGTCGTGCGCGGGCTGATGGCGATCATTCATGACGATGCCGATGGCCGCGTGGCCTGGGACCTGTACAACCAGGCATAGGCTGCGGCCTCGGGAGGCGCCAATGGCAAACTACATTCTCGGTCTGGACGCCGGCAACACTGTCATCAAGGCTGTCCTCTTCGACCTGTCGGGGCGCGAGCTGGCGCTCGCCGCCCACGATGGCCGCTCATCCATGCCGAAGCCCGGCCACGTCGAACGCGACCTCGACGAACTCTGGCGCAACGCGGTTTCGGTCATTGGTCAATGCATCGCCGAGGCCGGCATCGACGCCGGCGAGATCGTCGCCATCGGCTGCGCCGGCCATGGCAACGGGCTCTATGCGCTCGATCGGGCGGGGGCGCCGCTGATCGGCATCCAGTCGCTCGATACCCGCGCCGTCGGCATTGTTGCCGAGTGGGCCGAACGGCATGTCGGTGACCGCACCTATACACACTGCCTGCAACGGCCATGGGCGGCGCAGACACCGACCCTTCTTGCCTGGCTCAAGCGCTTTTCGCCGGCCTTGTTCGCCAGCATCGGCACGGTCTTCCTGTGCAAGGATTTCGTCGTCAATCGGCTGACGGGCGCACGCTGCAGCGATACATCAGACATGTCTGGCTGCGGCCTGCTGCAGATGCAGGACCGGCGCTATGAACCGGACCTGCTTGCCGCCTACGGGCTCGGCGATTGCATGGATCTGTTACCGCCGGTGCTGGAATCGGCCGACATTGCCGGGCATATCAGCGAAGACGTGGCGGCCCTGACGGGACTGCGTGCCGGCACGCCTGTCGTGGCCGGGTTGTTCGACGTCGTCGCCAGCGCCGTCGGTTCCGGTGTGACCCGAACCGGAGCTGCCTCGGTCATCGCCGGAACCTGGAGCATCAACCAGGTCATCACCGACGAGCCGATCCGCGATCCTTCGATCTTCATGCTGTCGACCTTCGATCGCCAGCGCTATCTGGCGATCGAATCCAGCGCGACCTCGGCCGCCAATCTCGAATGGATCGTTCGCGAATTCCTCGAGCACGGCGGCGAAGCCGACCAGTCACCATTCGAACTGTGCAGCGAACTCGTCGCCTCCGTCGATCCCGAGGGCGACATCCCCATCTACCATCCCTTCCTCTACGGCTCGCAGCAGAATGGCCATGCGCGCGCCGGCTTCTACGGTATCGCCGGCTGGCACGGCCGGGCGCATCTGTTGCGCGCGCTGTTCGAGGGTGTCGCCTTCGAGCACAAGCGGCATGTCGAGACGCTGCACAAGGCCGGCGCCGATTTCGATGAGGTGGTGCTGTCCGGCGGCGGTTCGCGCAGCAGCGTCTGGCCGCAGATCTTCGCCGATGTGCTTGGCGTGCCGGTAACCGTGGCGCGCAGCCGCGAGACCGGCGCACTTGGGGCGGCGATCGCGGCAGGCACCGGCGTCGGCATCTTCGCTGACTACAGCGCCGGCGCCGCGGCCATGACGGCGGCCGCCCGACGGTTTGTACCCAACGGGGCGGTTGCCGAGGCGTATGCAGGGCGTTATCGACTCTATGGCGAGATCAACAAGGCGATGGTGCCGCTATGGGAACGCTTCGCCGGACAGCAGGCCTGCACGTGACTGAAACCTCATCATCTCCGTTCGGCGACTACGACTATGTCATCGTTGGTGCGGGTTCCGCCGGCTGCGTGCTCGCCAACCGGCTCTCCGCCGATCCGCGCAACAAGGTGCTGCTGCTCGAAGCCGGCGGCAGTGACCGCTATCACTGGGTCGATATCCCGATCGGCTACCTCTTCTGCATGGGCAACCCGCGCACCGACTGGATGATGAAGACCGAGCCGGAAGCCGGTCTCAACGGACGCAGCCTCAACTATCCGCGCGGCAAGGTGCTTGGCGGCTGTTCGTCGATCAACGGCATGATTTACATGCGTGGCCAGGCAGCCGACTATGAGGGCTGGCGGCAGGCCGGCAATGTCGGCTGGGGCTGGGATGATGTGCTGCCGTATTTCCGCAAATCGGAAGACTATCATGGCGTCAATAGCGCCATGCACGGCACCGGCGG
>NZ_JBFUGJ010000111.1:0-16924 GCF_056402975.1 Mesorhizobium sp. P3_A9
GTGCTGGTCCTGACCCTGTTTGCACAAAGGCAGATCGTCGCGGGATTGACCGCCGGCGCCGTCAAGGGCGGCTGAAGGCACGGTCCGGCATCACACTCTTTTCGAGGAAAACCCAATGGCATCGGTGACAATCAACAACGTGCAGAAGGCTTTCGGGGCCGCCAAGATCATCCACGATGTCAGCGTCGACATCGCCGACGGCGAGTTCGTCATCCTGGTCGGGCCATCRGGCTGCGGAAAGTCGACGCTGCTGCGCATGATCGCCGGGCTCGAAACCATCTCGGGCGGCAGGATCGCCATCGGCGATCGCATCGTCAACAATCTGCGGGCGCGCGACCGCAACATCGCCATGGTCTTCCAGAACTACGCGCTCTATCCGCACATGACGGTGGCCGACAATATGGGCTTTGCCCTGAAGATCAAGAAAGCCGATCCGGCCGACACCGCCAGCCGCGTCGGCAGGGCCGCCAATATTCTCGGCCTCGACAAGCTGCTCGACCGCTACCCGCGCCAGCTTTCCGGCGGCCAGCGCCAGCGTGTCGCCATSGGCCGCGCCATCGTGCGCGAKCCSCAGGTTTTCCTSTTCGACGAGCCGCTCTCAAATCTCGACGCCAAATTGCGCGTCCAGATGCGCGGCGAGATCAAGGCGTTGCACCAGCGGCTGGGCACCACCACAATCTATGTCACGCACGACCAGATCGAGGCGATGACGATGGCCGACAAGATCGTCGTGCTGCATGACGGCCTTGTCGAGCAGATCGGCGCACCGCTCGACCTTTACGATCGTCCGGCCAATCTCTTCGTCGCCGGCTTCATCGGCTCGCCCGCCATGAACTTCATTGCCGGCCGCATCGAGGAAGGCATTTTCCGCAGCATCAGCGGACTGACCCTGCCGCTGCCGGAAGGCATCCATCCGGCGCATGCTTCAGGCGGCGACCTCGTCTACGGCATCCGCCCCGAACATATCCGTGCGACCGCCCAGGGCATCCCCGGCAAGGTCACGCTGCTGGAGGCGACGGGATCGGAAATCTTCGCCAAGGTGGATTGCGGCGGCGAGGAAATCTCCTGCCTTTTCCGCGAGCGGCTGGCGCTGAAGCAAGGTGAGCAAGTGCGCATCGAGATCGACCGCGCCTGCGCTCACCTGTTCGACGCCAAGACAGGTCGGCGGTTGTAGGGGGTCAGAATTTGATGGTGAGCGCGATGAGATTCGAACCCATGACCTACTGATTAAGTTATTTGATATATAAATAAAATCAATACGTTACAAAATCGGCCACGCAATGACACGCGATGATGTGTCGGATCATGGGTGCATGGGCGCGCTCGGCATTCTCGCCTATATGCCGGATCTCAAGATGTGCTCGTGTCGCGCCTTTTCTGCGCCCTCAAAGGCCGCGAACACTTCATCGACGATGTCGCCGAGCTCGCGCAGTGCATTCCTCGACAAAGGGACGCTGGCCATGCTTGTCTCCCCCGTGTGCGGGTGTGCAACGGTCGACGTCATCCGATCGCCCTCAATGACATTTGTGAGGGAATAGGAGGAGCCATCGGTGATCGTGATGTTTGGAGTTTCGAACTCACCTGCGTGTGTAATTCTTTCGGTTGCTGCTCTGTTGGAATGGCGCTCTGCGGCATGCCCAACTGCGTTTCGAGCCTGCTCATGGTTTCGGAAGGACTGTTTGAACCTGCTTCTCGCGCTACTTAGCCGCTTGCCGTCCACAGCGCGCGCCAAGGACGGAGATCCTTTGAAGCCGATTGCATCGAGTGTTTTGCCGAGGTGAAACACCGTCATCACAGCATCTCTACCTGCTATATTGACCCACCGGGCGTGGAGGTTCATTTCAGCAAGAATCTGATTTGCGTTATCTCGACCATCAGAGAATCCGATTCGAGCGGCTAGAGCAGCCTGCCGCTGTGGCAGCAATGTCTCGATGGATGCAGTTGACCTTTCGCCCAGGATCAATGCGGCTTCGTAGGCATCTAAATACAATGCAAGTTGACTTAACAGCCCAAGCTGGCTCCAGACGGCGGCCTGCTCGCTTTCTGTGTCGCCCAACCCTGCAAAACTTGGCGGAATTTTTGATGGCATTCTCCTAGTTAACTGAGAATTCATGGCTGCGAAAGCAGCGTGCCGATCATTCAGAAATGGTGCTTGGCGAAAATCACGCGGCCGCTTTCCTTCAAGACCGGCCCTCGAGGCCGGCCTTGGCTGCTCTTGCGGCCGGCAGCGTGAATCAGCAGAACAGTCTGTGCACCTTTTGCAGTCGCAAGGTTCCGCTCTACTCCAGAGGATTAAAGCCTAAGTATTTGGTATTTAAATGAAAAATGGTGAGCGCGATGGGATTCGAACCCATGACCTACTGATTAAAAGTCAGTTGCTCTACCGGCTGAGCTACGCGCTCCCGCGGGCGCGAAAGGCTGCCCTCGAAATTGCGCGAAACATAGGGAGAGTGCYKCGACCGGTCAACCGGAAAAACAGCGTCCGCGAGCCGGACTTCTCAAGCACTGCCACGCCCACTGCCACGCCGCCTCCCTGCCCGCTTCGATCGAGGGCGACACAGCCTTACGAAGCGATGGCACCGGGTCTCGTCGACACCGCCGACAAGCTGGAGAAACATTGCGAATCAGCAACTTGGTGTTTTGCGAGGAACCATCCTGTGTATCGCTCGTTGTCTCGCCACAAGGGACGTCAATCACCCTTTCGAAGGAGAAGACAATGAACAAGATCGTAACGGGTATACTGGCGACCACCCTGTCAGTTTCGTTTGCCGCTGCCGCCGCTATGCCGGCCAATGCTGCGCAGATGTTTGTGCCGCAGGCGCCAGACTTCTCGTCAAACATCATAAAGGTCGGAGAAGGTGGACTTCAATACCTCCGCCATTCGAACCGTAATTTCGGCAATCGCCACTTCAACCGTAACCGCAATTTCGGCGCTCGCAACTTTGCTCAAAACAATGACGGCGGCGGCTACTGGAACGGCCATCGCGGCTMTCGYGAMTAYCATCGCGGYTATCGCCGYCACGGCGACTATTGGTTCCCGCTGGCAGCTTTCGCGACTGGTGCCTTGATCACCGGCGCGATCATCAACAACGAGAACAACCGCGTCTACGAAGGCAATTCGCACGTGCAGTGGTGCTATGACCACTATCGCAGCTACCGCTCTTCGGACAACACATTCCAGCCGAACTACGGTCCGCGTAAGGAATGCCGTTCGCCCTACTGATCCTGGATGAGTATCAGTAGCGGATAAGCTGGATGAGTATCAGTAGCGGATAAGTATGAGTAGACGACCCGCGTCGGAAACGGCGCGGGTCTTTTCCGTATGACTTTCAGCATCCCGATCAGCCGAATGAAGTTTCCGGTCAGTTCGCCCAGTCTACGCTTTTGAGGATCAGATAAAGACCGCCCCCTTCCCCGCGCGGAGAGCGGTAAGCCCCGAGTGCGTCGCATACACGCACCATCGCTGCCGTCAGTTCCCAGCCCAGCGCTTCCAGGTCGTCTTTCGTGTCGGTCACATAAGCCTGCTGAAGTTCGGCTATATCTTTCTCTTCGCCGAAGGAACGAACCCGTTTGGCGTCGGCGAGAAGTTCGGTGGGCAAGTTTGAATTCGACCATGCCCAAAGCCAGTTACCAGCTTTGGCGCTCGTCGAGCCTGCAATCTGGATCTCGGTAACGACTTTGACGGCACCTTGGTCCGAGAACAGAAGCCTGCCAGTCGTCAGGTCGTAGTCATAGCGCGGCCAGTGGCCGAGGCGAAACTCCTTCTCCAAACGAGCATTCTTGGCAGTTAGCTGTTCAAAAGCCTGGTCGCGCCAAGCAGGATACCAGTCCGGCTGCATGTCCCCCACCGTCAAATCTTTCTATAGCGACCGTTATGGCACGCTCAAGGTCCGGCGCACAGCATCGCGCCAGCCTGCCAGCTTGGCGGATCGTGTGGAGATATCCATCTCCGGCTTGAACCGCCGCTCGAGCGCCCAGCTCTTGGCGAATTCCTTCGCCTTCGGCCACACGCCGGCTTTCGAGCCGGCGAGCCAGGCCGCACCCAGCGCCGTCGTCTCCAGAATGGTCGGGCGATCGACCGGCGCGTCGAGAATGTCGGCCAGACGCTGCATGGTCCAGTCCGACGCCACCATGCCGCCATCGACACGGAGAACCGTTTTGGCCGAAGTGCCTTTCCAGTCCTTGCGCATGGCGTCGAGCAGGTCGCGGGTCTGGTAAGCGACGGATTCGAGCGCGGCGCGCGCGAACTCCGCCGGGCCGGAATTGCGGGTCAGCCCGAAGATGGCGCCTCGCGCTTCGGCGTCCCAATGCGGCGCGCCCAATCCGACAAAGGCCGGCACCAGATAGACGTTTTGCGAGGGATCAGCCTCAGCAGCCAGTTTGCCGCTCTGCTCGGCCTTGCCGATCACCTTGATGCCATCGCGCAGCCATTGCACGGCCGCCCCKGCGATGAAGATCGARCCTTCCAGCGCATAGGTGGTCTTGCCGTTCAGCCGATAGGCGATGGTGGTCAAAAGCCGGTTCTTCGAACGCACCAGATCGCTGCCGGTGTTGAGCAGCGCGAAGCAGCCGGTGCCATAGGTGGATTTCATCATGCCGGGCTCAAAGCAGGCCTGGCCGATGGTCGCGGCGTGCTGGTCGCCGGCGACACCGAGGATCTTTATCTCGGCGCCAAACAGATTTTTCTCGGTCACTCCATAATCATCGGCGCAATCTTTGACCTCCGGCAGCATTTTTGCCGGGATGTTGAGAATGGCCAAAAGCTCGTCATCCCAGACGTTTTTCTCGATGTTGTAGACCAGCGTGCGCGACGCATTGGTGGCATCGGTGGCGTGGACCTTGCCGCCGGTCAGCCGCCAGATCAAAAAGCTGTCGATGGTGCCGGCCAGCAATTCGCCTTTCTCGGCGCGCCTCCTCGCGCCCTTCACCTTGTCGAGCATCCAGGCGATCTTGGTGCCCGAGAAATAAGGATCGAGCAGCAAGCCGGTCTTGCGCGTGAACTTCTTCTCCAGCCCCAGCTTCTTCAGCTTCTGGCACAGCGGTGCGGTGCGCCGGTCCTGCCAGACGATGGCGTTGTGGATCGGCTTGCCCGTCTCCCTGTCCCAGATGACGACGGTTTCGCGCTGGTTGGTGATGCCGATCGCCGCCACTTCGGATGCTTCACAGCCTGCCTTTTTCAGCGCAGCCTTCACGGTCGTCACGACGCTTGCCCAGATCTCTTCCGGATCGTGCTCGACCCAGCCGGAGGCCGGATAGTGCTGGGTGAATTCCTTCTGCCCGCTGCCGGCGACTTTCATCTGGCCGTCGAACAGGATCGCCCGGGTTGATGTCGTTCCCTGGTCGATCGCCAGCACAAAACCGTTCATTCCCGCGTCCTCCACCTGGATACAAAGAAGGGAGACGGCAACGCGCCGCCTCCCCCAATTTCACACGGGCGCGAACGCCCGCATAGGCAGTCCTACTTCTGCCAGCTCTTCACCAGTTCATCGTAGTTGATGGTGATTGGCTTTTCCTTCTCGTTCTCGATCTTGAGCTGAGGCGCGAGATTGCCCTTCTTGACCGCGTCGGCGTTCCAGTAGGCAAGGTCATGCTCTTCGGCCATCTTCGGGCCGATATCGCCCTGGACGCCCGACTTCTCGATGCGGCTCATGACCTTTTCCTGCTCGCCGCAGAGCGAGTCCATCGCTTCCTGCGCCGTCTTGGCGCCCGACGACGCGTCGCCGATCGCCTGCCACCAGAGCTGTGCCAGCTTCGGATAATCAGGMACGTTGGTGCCTGTCGGCGACCACTGCACGCGGGCCGGCGAACGGTAGAACTCGATCAGACCGCCGAGCTTGGGCGCGCGTTCGGTGAAGCTCTTGTCGTGGATCGTGCTCTCGCGGATGAAGGTCAGGCCGACATGGCTCTTCTTCACGTCCACGGTCTTCGAGGTGACGAACTGCGCGTACAGCCAGGCGGCCTTGGCGCGATCGGTCGGCGTCGACTTCATCAGCGTCCAGGAACCGACGTCCTGATAGCCGAGCTTCATGCCGTCCTTCCAGTAGACACCATGCGGCGACGGCGCCATGCGCCACTTCGGCGTGCCGTCGTCGTTCAGCACCGCCTTGGCGCCGGCATCGACCATCGAGGCGGTGAAGGCGGTGTACCAGAAGATCTGCTGGGCAACCGCGCCCTGTGCCGGGACTGGTCCCGATTCGGAGAAGGTCATGCCCTGGGCTTCTGCCRGAGCGTAGGCCTTCAGCCAGTCGAGGTACTTCTGGATCGAGTAGACGGCAGCCGGACCATTTGTGTCGCCGCCGCGCGCGGTGCAGGAGCCGACGGGCCGTGAATTCTCGTCGACCTTGATGCCCCATTCGTCGACMGGCAGRCCGTTCGGSAKGCCCTTGTCGCCRTTGCCGGCCATSGACAGCCAGGCATCGGTGAACCGCCAGCCGAGCGASGGRTCCTTYTTGCCGTAGTCCATGTGGCCATAGACTTTTTTGCCGTCGATCTCGCGGCCGGTGAAGAACTCGGCGATATCCTCATAGGCAGACCAGTTGACCGGCACGCCGAGGTCGTAGCCGTACTTGGCCTTGAAATCCGCCTTGTTCTTCTCGTCATTGAACCAGTCGTAGCGGAACCAGTAGAGGTTCGCGAACTGCTGGTCGGGAAGCTGGTAGAGCTTCTTGTCCGGAGCCGTCGTGAACGAGGTGCCGATAAAATCCTTCAGGTCGAGGTTCGGGTTGGTGACATCCTTGCCGTCGCCCGCCATCCAGTCGGTCAGGTTGCGCACCTGCTGGTAGCGCCAGTGCGTGCCGATCAGATCGGAATCGTTGACCCAGCCGTCATAGAGGTTCTGGCCGGTCTGCATCTGGGTCTGGATCTTCTCGACGACGTCGCCCTCCTGGATGACGTCATGCGTGATCTTGATGCCGGTGATGGCGGTAAAGGCCGGCGCCAGCACCTGCGATTCATACTGGTGCGTTGCGATGGTTTCGGAGACGACTTTGATGTCCATGCCGGCGAACGGCTTGGCTGCGTCGATAAACCACTGCATTTCGGCTTCCTGATCGGCGCGCGAAAGCGTCGAAAGCGGGCCTATCTCCTTGTCCAGAAAGGCTTTTGCTTCGTCCATCCCGGCGTAGGCATTGCCCGCGCCGAGCAATAGCACAAGGGCAGTTGTTGATGTTAAAAATTGCCGTCGCATTAGTTTCCTCCACTGTTTCAGGTTTCAAGTGCGATCTGGAGCGGTSGCCGGCACGCKGCCRCTCCAACAGTTTCCCCCTCTATACGTAGCGGAACACGCCAATGGCGTAGACCACGGAGAGAGCGAGAGCCCACCACAGGTTGGATCCGACAAGACCCARCCAAGCGAGATGGATAAAGGCGCTGCCAAGCAGCGACAGGAAAAGACGGTCGCCGCGCGTCGTCTCGAAGCGCAGGATGCCGACGCGCGGATTGCCGCCCGGCGAGGCGTATTCCCAAACCGCCATACCGCACAGCAGCAGWARAATRGTKSCRAAGAASGCMGCCGTCGGCCACGTCCACGCCATCCAGGWGAGGTCGAARTTCATGATCACACCCTCCCCAGGGCAAAGCCCTTGGCGATATAATTTCGCACGAACCAGATGACGAGCGCGCCGGGGATCAGTGTCAGCACACCGGCGGCGGCGAGCAGACCCCAATCCATGCCGGCGGCCGAAACCGTGCGCGTCATGGTGGCGGCGATCGGCTTGGCATCGGTGGTCGTCAGCGTGCGCGCGATCAGCAGTTCGACCCACGAGAACATGAAGCAGAAGAAGCAGGCGACACCGATGCCGCTCGCAATCAGCGGCATGAAGATTTTGACGAAGAAGCGCGGGAACGAATAGCCATCGATATATGCCGTCTCGTCGATTTCCTTCGGCACGCCCGACATGAAGCCCTCGAGGATCCACACCRCCAGCGGCACGTTGAACAGGCARTGCGCCAGCGCCACGGCGATATGCGTGTCGATCAGCCCGAAGGCCGARTARAGCTGGAAGAACGGCAGCGCGAACACCGCCGGCGGCGCCATGCGGTTGGTCAGCAGCCAGAAGAACAGATGYTTGTCGCCAAGGAAGCGATAGCGTGAGAAGGCGTAAGCCGCCGGCAGCGCCGCCGCCACCGAAATCACCATGTTCATCACCACATAGGTGATCGAGTTGATGTAGCCGGAATACCAGGACGCATCGGTGAAGATGGTGACGTAATTGGCGAGTGTCGGCGCGTGCGGGTAGAGCGTCAGCGACGAGACGATCTCGGCATTGGTCTTGAAGCTCATGTTGATGAGCCAGTAGATCGGCAGCAACAGCACGATGATGTAGAGCGTCGGCACGATCCACCACCAGCGCGATTCCTCGCCGCGCCGCCGCATGCGCCTGTCGAGATCGCTATGCGACAGCGTACTGGCGAGACCTTCCGCGGCAGAGGTCCCGTTCATCGCATTGCGCTCGGTTCGTTCATTGGCGCCGGCCATCTCAGCGCTCCGCGTCGTARTTGGTCATCACGGTGTAGAACACCCATGACAACAACAGGATGATGAGGAAGTAGACCAGCGACATCGCGGCCGCCGGACCGAGGTCGAATTGGCCGAGCGCCGTCTTGACCAGATCGATCGACAGGAACGTCGTCGAATTGCCCGGCCCGCCGCCGGTGACGACGAAGGGTTCGGTGTAGATCATGAAGGAGTCCATGAAGCGCAGCAGCACTGCGATCAAAAGCACCCGCTGCATCTTCGGCAGCTGGATGTAGCGGAACACCGCCCAGCGCGAGGCGCCGTCGATCTTGGCCGCCTGGTRGAAGGCATCGGGGATCGAGACCAGGCCGGCATAGCAGAGCAGCACGACGAGGCTGGTCCAGTGCCATACATCCATGACGATGATGGTCACCCAGGCATCGAGCGGATCCTGCACATAGTTGTAGTCGATGCCGATTGCGTTGACGTAGTAGCCGAGCAGGCCGATGTCGTTGCGGCCAAACACCTGCCAGATGGTGCCGACGACGTTCCACGGAATCAACAGCGGCAACGACATCAGCACGAGGCAGACCGGCACCCCCCAGCCCTTTTTCGGCATGTTGAGAGCGATGAAGATGCCGAGCGGCACTTCGATCGCCAGGATGATGAAGGAGAAGATCAGGTTGCGGCTCATCGCTTCCCAGAAGCGGCTCGACGACAGCAGTTCCTCGAACCACTCCGTGCCGGCCCAGAAGAAGACGTTGTTGCCGAATGTGTCCTGCACCGAATAGTTGACGACCGTCATCAGCGGGATGACGGCGGTGAAAGCCACCAGCACCAGCACCGGCAGCACCAGGAACCAGGCCTTGTTGTTCCAGGTCTTGTCCATCTATGCCCCCATCTCGACGCGCCAGGAATCGGCATAGATGTTGATGCCAGCCGGATCGAACCGCACCTTCGGTTCGGCGGGAACGGTCTCGTCCTCGCCGATGACGGCGGCGATMTCGCGGCCTTCCAGCTTGGCGCGCACCACCTTGTGGCGGCCCAGATCCTCGACCTTGCTGATCGAAACGGCCATGCCGTCGCGGCCGAGCCTGATATATTCGGGCCGAATGCCGAGTTCGACGGCGCCGGCGGCTTTGGGTGCGCCCGGCAATTCGATYCGCTGCGAGCCGAGCGTCGCCGTCTTGCCTTCGATCACCACAGGCATGACGTTCATGCCCGGCGAGCCGATGAAGTAGCCGACGAAGGTATGGCGCGGCCGTTCGAACAGTTCCGCCGGCGTGCCGATCTGGACGATGCCGCCATCATACATGACCACGACCTGGTCGGCGAAGGTCAGCGCCTCGGTCTGGTCGTGCGTGACATAGACCATGGTGTAGCCGAAGCGGCGGTGCAGCTGCTTGAGCTGCGAACGCAGCACCCATTTCATGTGCGGGTCGATGACGGTCAGCGGCTCGTCGAAAAGGATGGCGTTGACGTCGGAGCGCACCAGCCCGCGGCCGAGCGAGATCTTCTGCTTCTGGTCGGCGGTCAGGCCCCTCGCCTTCTTCTTCGCCCAGGACGCCAGATCGATCATCTCCAGCGTCTCGCGCACCTTGCGGTCGACATCGGCCTCCGGCACGCCGCGATTGCGCAGCGGGAAGGCCAGATTGTCGTAGACGGTCATGGTGTCGTAGATGACCGGGAACTGGAACACCTGCGCGATGTTGCGCTCCTGCGTCGACAGATTGGTGATGTCCCTGCCGTTGAACAGCAACTGGCCGTGCGAGGGATGCAGCAGCCCCGAAATGATGTTGAGCAGCGTGGTCTTGCCGCAGCCGGACGGTCCGAGCAGCGCATAGGCGCCGCCATCCTCGAAGGTGTGATGCACTTCCCTGAGCGCGAAATCGGCATCCTTCTGCGGGTTCGGCAGGTAGGAATGCCTGACATGGTTGACGTCGATGCGCGCCATATCGCCCTCCTATGCCGCCAGCTTCGGTGCGGTCACGGCGCGGCCGTGCTCGTCGAAGACCATGATGTGACGCGGATCGATGAACACCTCGACCACTTCGTCGGTCTCGAAATCGCGGATGCCATGGGTCAGCATCACCCAGCGCACATCGGCGAAGTCGAGATGGATGAAGCTCTCGGACCCGGTGATCTCGGTGATGGTGACCTTGGCCCGCACCGGCACAGCCAAGGCGTTGGGCCGTTCGAGCGACAGATGATGCGGCTGAAAACCGATCGTGTAATTRCCGTCGGCAATGCCGACGAGTTCGGACGGCACCGGCAGCTTCACCCCGCCTTCGAGCAGGAAGTCGCTGCCCTTCTTGGCCAAAACGATGGTGTTGAGCGGCGGATCGGCGAAGGTCCTCGCCGTCACCAGGTCGACCGGCTTGCGGAAGACGTCGATGGTCGGCCCGAACTGTGTGATGCGGCCTTCCGACAGCGTCGCSGTGTTGCCGCCGAGCAGCARSGCYTCGTGCGGYTCKGTSGTGGCGTARACRAAGATGGTGCCGGCGGCRGCRAARATCYTCGGCARTTCGGCGCGCAATTCCTCACGCAGCTTGTAGTCGAGATTGGCCAATGGCTCGTCGAGCAGGACCAGGCTGGCATTCTTGACGATCGCACGCGCCAGCGCGGTGCGTTGCTGCTGGCCGCCCGACAGGCTGAGCGGCGTGCGGTCGAGATACGGCGTCAGCTTGAGCAACCCTGCGGCCTCGCGAACCTGGCTGTCGATCTTGGCTTGCTCGACACCCGCCACCCTGAGCGGCGAAGCGATGTTCTCATAGACGGTCATCGCCGGATAGTTGATGAACTGCTGGTAGACCATGGCGATCTTGCGCTTCTGCACCGGCGTGCCGGTAACGTTCTGGCCATCGAACCAGACCGAGCCGGAGGTCGGCACATCGAGGCCGGCCATCAGCCGCATCAGGCTGGTCTTGCCGGAAAGCGTCGGCCCGAGCAGAACGTTGAGCGAGCCATGCTGAAGCGTCAGCGACACGTCGCGTATGTGCTCGACCGCACCGACCGTCTTGGTGACGTTCCTCAATTCAAGCATGACGCCTCCTCCCAGGCTTTCTGCATCAGCTCAAAACCCTCTTCATTCGGCGGCCGCGACATGCCGCCGGCTTATGCCTTGCATGAATTCGTCGAGTGCCGCGACCTGCTCGCGGCTGAGATGCAGGCCGCGCTTGGTCCGGCGCCACAGCACATCTTCTGATGTGACGGCCCATTCATTTTCAACGAGATAGCGCACTTCCGCCTCGTAGAGATCGCCGCCGAAGTTGCGGCCGAGCTCGGCATTCGACTTGGCAAGGCCCAGCAGAGCCTGAGCGCGGGTCCCGTAAAGCCGCGTCAACCGGCGGGCGAGGCGCGCATCGAGGAACGGATAGGCCGTCTTCAGCTTCGCCACTTGCGCGTCGAAACCGGTGGCCGGGAAATCACCGCCGGGCAGCGGTGCGTCTGATGTCCACGGCTTGCCACGTTTGCCGAGAAAACCTTCGATCTTTTCCAGCATCGATTCCGACAGCCGGCGATAGGTGGTGATCTTGCCGCCGAAGGCGTTGACGATCGGGGCAGCGCCCTCGCCGCCATCGGCCTTGAGCACATAGTCGCGCGTCGCCTCCTGCGCCTTAGAGGCGCCGTCATYATAAAGCGGACGCACGGCCGAATAGGTCCAGACGATGTCGGAACGCTTGACGGGTTGCGCGAAATATTCGCTCGCCGCAGCACAGAGATAGTCGATCTCGGTGTCACTGATCTTCACATCGTGCGGATCGCCGGGATAATCTTGGTCGGTGGTGCCGATCAGCGTGAACTCTTCCTCGTAGGGAATGGCGAAGATGATGCGGCCGTCCCTGTTCTGGAAGAAATAGGCGCGCGGATCGTCGAACTTCTTGGCGATGACGATGTGGCTGCCCTGCACCAGGCGGACATTGTGCACATCGTTCAGGCCGACGACGCCGGACAGCACGTGATCGACCCACGGTCCGGCGGCGTTGACCAGGAGCCGGGCCTTGACCTCTTCGGTCTCGCCGCTCTGCAGGTTCTCGATCTTGATTGTCCAAAGGCCGTTTTCGCGACGCGCGCCGACCACCTTGGTGCGGGTCCGGATCGTTGCACCGCGGTCAGCGGCATCGCGAGCATTGAGCGCCACCAGCCGCGCATCATTCACCCAGCCGTCGGAATATTCGAACGCCTTTTTGAACAAGGGTTTCAAAGGCTTGCCCGCCGGATCGCTTGCCATGTCGAGCGTCCTGGTCGCCGGCAGCAATTTGCGCCCRCCAATRTGGTCGTAGAGGAAMAGGCCRAGCCTGATCAGCCASGCCGGRCGCAGGCCCTTGGCRTARGGCAGC
Organism: Mesorhizobium sp. P3_A9; assembly: GCF_056402975.1. Taxonomy (NCBI): domain Bacteria; kingdom Pseudomonadati; phylum Pseudomonadota; class Alphaproteobacteria; order Hyphomicrobiales; family Phyllobacteriaceae; genus Mesorhizobium; species Mesorhizobium sp. P3_A9. The sequence continues at coordinate 12,796 of NZ_JBFUGJ010000111.1, forward strand.
ACGAARCGCATCGGCCAGATGATGTGCGGCGCGTTCCTCCACAGAACCTCGCGCTCCATCAGCGCCTCGCGCACCAGGCGAAACTCGTAGAACTCAAGGTAGCGCAGGCCGCCATGGATCAGCTTGGTCGAACCGGAGGAGGTTCCGCTGGCGAGATCGTTCATCTCTGCTAGAAAAACCGAAAACCCGCGCCCAACGGCATCGCGGGCGATGCCGCAGCCATTGATACCGCCCCCTATGACGAAAATGTCCCGGACTGAAGACGTGTCCACTTAACTCCTCCACGATTTCGCATTGCACCATTTTTGTCTTTTGCGAAACCGTGGCGGAATTATTTCGAACTCATAACGAATGTCAAACGAAATATCACAAGGTTGTGAGATGATCGTGATGGGACCTCACCCAAGCGACGTCTCAATCAGTTGAACCTCGGCCTCCTGGCAGATCTTGCGCACCGACGGAATGTCGCAACGGTCGGTGATGAAGGTGTTGACCTGCGACAGATGGCCGATGCGCACCGGCGCCGTGCGCTCGAATTTGGTCTGGTCGGAAACCAGAATCACATGCCTGGCATTGGCGATGATCGCCTGCGCCACCTTCACCTCGCGAAAATCGAAGTCGAGCAAGGCGCCGTCATGATCGATGGCAGAGGCGCCGATGACGGCGTAGTCGACCTTGAATTGCCTGATGAAATCGACTGCCGCCTCGCCGACGACGCCGCCATCCGAACCGCGGACCACCCCGCCGGCGATCACCACCTCAATCGAAGGATAGACACGCATCCTATTGGCAACATTGATATTATTGGTAATGACCATGAGACCGTTATGGTCGAGCAACGCCTTGCTGACCGACTCCGTCGTGGTGCCGATGTTTATGAACAGCGAGGCGTTGTCGGGGATCAGCCTGGCCGCCGCACGGCCGATCGCTTCCTTCTCGTCCGCCGCGATCTTTCGCCTTGCCTCATACTCCATGTTCTCGATCCCGGACGGGAACAATGCGCCGCCATGGATGCGCGAAAGCAGCCGCTGATCGCAGAGATCGTTGAGATCCTTGCGGATGGTCTGCGGCGTCACGTTGAAATGCGTGGCCAGGTCATCGACCAGCACGCGGCCATGGTCCTTGGCCATCTGGATGATCTCGGCATGGCGCGGCGACAGATACATTGCAGGCTCCCGTTTTCGTTTTTCTTGTYTRTAGCCGAAAACGAAAGCAATGAAAAGGGAGACGCCGGCTAATGAAATGCCGATGATTGCAAAGGTGAAATCGGCGCAGCCAGGTTAAACCCGTTCCGCCACCTTGCGGTCGACGGCAGCGACTTTGCCCGGCGAGCGGATCATCAGGAATTTGCCGGACCAGCTTCCCCGGATTCGCCAGACGCCTTCGATCTCGGTGGCGTCGCCGTTGAGAATGCCGCTGTAATCGATCGGCTGCACGTTCAATCCTGCCTTGTCGTATGTCTTGATGAACGCGACCGAGTTGCCGTCGCGCTGCCCCAGTAAGGTTGCGTATATCACAGCGTCTGTCGCCGGACCGGCCGGTTCGTGGGTCGTCCCTGTCAACCTCTTTGCCGTCTCGATCAACGTCGCGACGAAGGAGATGGGCGCAAGCTCGCGCGGATAGAAATAGCGCCCATTCCAGACGCCCGTCAGGTTCTGGTTAGCCTCTTCGCCCTGCCCGGCCATATGCTTGCTCGCAAATCCCTGTCAGTCCCTTGGGGATCTTGCACAGTCGCAAATGACAGTGAAGGCTGTATCGACGTCACCTGCGGTCGCTTCGAATTGGCCGACCTGGAATCTTATTGCCACCTGCCCGTCGGCCCTCGTCTGCGTCAGGTAGATGCGGCCATCGTCGTTGATCGCGTTGACCAGCCGCAGATTGTGATCGTCGGCATCGGCGCTTGAGGCCGCTCTGTGCCGGAACGAAAACAGCGACAGCATCGGTTCGCTGACGATCTCGAAATCCGGCTCCTTCGCCAGCCGCGCGGCAAGGCCCTCGCTCCACGCGACATGGTTGCGGATCATCGCACGCAGGTTTTCCAGCCCGTGAGCGCGCAGCAGGAACCACAGTTTCAAGGCACGGAAACGCCGGCCGAGCGGCACCGACCATTCGGAATAGTTGATGATGCCGTCATGACCGTGCGTCCTCAGATAGTCCGGCTTGATCGCCAGCGTCCGGACATGGCTTTCGGGGTCGCGCAGGAACTGGATCGAGCAATCGAACTGCGCGCCCAGCCATTTGTGCGGATTGAAGACGATCGAATCGGCGCCGTCGACGCCGGTCCAGAAATGCCGGTACTCCGGACAGATCATCGCCGACCCGGCCCAGGCCGCATCGACATGGAGGTAGAGGCCGTGCCGCCTGGCGACCTCGGCGACCGCTGCAATGTCGTCCGTGCCGCCGGTGCTGGTGCCGCCAACGCAAGCGATGATGCCCGCCGGCAGCAAGCCGGCTTGCCGGTCGGCCACGATGGCTGCTTCCAGGGCGGCGGTGTCCATGGCGCGGAAGCGGCCGCTGACGGGAATGCGCACGAGATTGTCCTCACCGATGCCCGAAACCCAGATCGCCCGGTCGATCGACGTGTGCACCTGATCCGAGGAATAGATGCGCAACTGCCTCTGCCCGGCCAACCCCTTTTTGTTGCCTTGCCAGTCCAGCGCGCGCTCGCGCATGGTCAGCACGGCGTTCAGTGTCGCTGACGAGGCCGAATCCTGGATCGCCCCGGAAAACCCTTCGGGCAGGCCGAGCGCCTGCCGCATCCAGTCGACGGTGCGGGTCTCGAGTTCGGTCGCCGCCGGTGAGGTCTGCCAAAGCATGCATTGCGCGGCCATTGCGGAGACCAGGTACTCAGCCACCACCGAGACTGGCGCCGCGTTAGCCGGAAAATAGGCGAAGAAGCGCGGATGCTGCCAATGCGTCATGCCCGGCACGATCTTCTCCTCGAAGTCGGCGAAGATCCTGTCCATCGGTTCGGCGCCTTCGGGCGGCGACGCTTCTATGCTCCTGAAAATATCGCCGGGCTCGACCAGCGGCCGCACCGGCCGTTCGCGCAAAGTGTTGCGATAGTCGGCGCCCCAATCGGCGGCACGCTGCGACCACTGCCGGAACTCATCATTGTTCATCCTGTCCTCCCGACATGACCTTTCGCCGCCGGTCGTTGCCGCCGGCTCTTCAAGATCGAACATTAATTAAYATGTGAAATATTTGCAACTACAAGCGGGCGGCGAGCCGCCGACTACCCCGGAAAATCCGGCAGGCTGGCAAAAGCCGTCTTAAGCGCATTCGACCAGCCATCGGAGATCGTGCGGTAATACTGGTCGTCCTGGCCAATGCGCTTCTTCAGGCCAACCTTGAAAGCATCCTTCTCCAGGAACAGCAGGTCGAGCGGCAGGCCGACCGACAGGTTCGACTTCAGCGTCGAATCAAACGACACCAGCAGCAGCTTCACCGTCTCGGCCAGGCTCATGGTCCGTTCATAGGCGCGGATGATGATCGGCTTGCCGTATTTGGTCTCGCCRATCTGGAAGAACGGCGTGTCGTCGGTCGATTCGATGAAATTGCCYTCGGGRTAGATCATGAACAGSCGCGGCGGACTGCCTTTGATCTGCCCGCCCAGGATGAAGGAGGCGTTGAAATAGGAATCGGCCTTCTCACCGGCGGGTGAAGAGTGCGCGATCACTTCCTTGACCGTGTCGCCGACCAGCCGCACCGTCTGATACATGGATGGCGTTTCGAGCAATGTCGCGYGGCGGTCCGCCACCGCCTTGGTACGCTCTTCGAGCAGGCTGACCACGGCCTGCGTCGTCGCCAGATTGCCCGCCGACATCAAGACGATGACGCGCTCGCCGGGTTCCTCCCAGACATGCATCTTCTTGAAGGTCGAGATCGAATCCATGCCGGCATTGGTGCGCGTGTCCGACATGAACACGAGCCCCCGATCGATCTTGAGGCCGACGCAATAGGTCATGGAATCTCTTCTGGCGGCAATCCTTGCCGGATTACTGCTCTACCGTGACGGTGACCGCAAGCTGTTCTTCCGCCTGTCCCAGTCGAATTCCCGACACCGGCGTGGCATCGCGGTAGTCCCGGCCCGTCGCCACCTTCACATAGCGCTCGTCAGGCGAAATGC
>NZ_JBFUGJ010000112.1:0-16803 GCF_056402975.1 Mesorhizobium sp. P3_A9
GACCAGCTCAGTCGAGAAGAACAACAGGCGCCGCAAGCTTGCCGACCAGTACGGTCCCAAGCGCGCTGCCCTGAAGGCGATCATCATGGATCAGTCCAAGCCGATGGAAGAGCGCTTCCGCGCTCAGCTCAAGCTTGCCGCCATGCCGCGCAACTCGGCCAAGATCCGCATCCGCAACCGCTGCGAAGTCACCGGCCGCCCGCGTGCCTACTATCGCAAGCTCAAAGTATCGCGCATCGCGCTTCGTGATCTCGGCAATAACGGCCAGATCCCGGGCCTGGTCAAGTCGAGCTGGTAAGGAGGACATAACATGTCATTGAGCGATCCTCTCGGCGATATGCTGACCCGCATCCGCAACGCCTAYGGCCGCAAGAAGTCGAGYGTYTCGACGCCGGCYTCGCGYCTGCGYACCCGCGTCCTCGACGTGCTGAAGGCTGAAGGTTATATCCGCGACTACAGCCAGACCGACTTCGACAACGGCAAGTCCGAAATCGAAATCGAGCTGAAGTATTTCGACGGTGCACCGGTCGTGCGCGAAATCGCCCGCGTCTCGAAGCCGGGCCGCCGCGTTTACGTCTCGGCCAAGTCGATCCCGCACGTCGCAAACGGCCTCGGCATCGCCATCCTTTCGACGCCGAAGGGCGTGATGGCCGACCACGAAGCACGCGAACAGAACGTCGGCGGCGAGATCCTCTGCCAGATTTTCTGATCTGGCAGCTGACCGCAAAATGGAATCCGGTCTTCGGATCGTTCCGAAGACAGAGACCTGAAACAAGAGAAGTGACGAGGACAACAAAATGTCTCGTATTGGAAAGAAACCCGTTTCGCTGCCCCAGGGCGTGACCGCGACCGTCAACGGCCAGACCGTGACGGCGAAGGGCCCCAAGGGCGAGCTGAAGTTCGTGGTGAACGATGAAGTCCTGGTCAAGATGGAAGGCAGCGAGATCGCTGTCCAGCCGCGCGACCAGACCAAGACGGCGCGCTCCAAGTGGGGCATGTCGCGCACGCAGATCGTCAACATCCTGCAGGGCGTGAAGGACGGCTTCGAAAAGAAGCTCGAGATCACCGGCGTCGGCTATCGTGCGGCACTTCAGGGCAAGAACCTGCAGCTGGCACTTGGCTTTAGCCATGACGTCGTCTACGAGACGCCGGCCGGCATCACCATCACCGTGCCGAAGCCGACCGAGATCACCATTGCTGGCATCGACAAGCAGCAGGTTGGCCAGGTGGCTGCCGAGATCCGCGAATACCGCGGCCCCGAGCCCTACAAGGGCAAGGGCGTCCGTTACGCTGGCGAGAAGATCGTCCGCAAGGAAGGCAAGAAGAAGTAGTGGGCTTGGCCCCGAAAAGTTGCAGACTTTTCGGAAAGGGCCAAACCAAGGAAGTGCAACGCCGCGGGGAGCGGTCGCGGGAGGCGCTTTCGCCTACCGCATATGGCGGCCCCCGTCTTTTGAAGGCAAGGAACTATCATGGCTAGCAAAGAGTCCATCCAGCGCCGCGCGCAGCGCGTCCGCCGTCAGATCAAGAAGGTCGCCGGCGAGCGTCCGCGTCTCTCGGTTCACCGYACGTCGAAGAACATCTATGTGCAGGTCATCGACGACGCCAAGGGTCACACCATCGCCGCCGCTTCGACGCTCGAGAAGGACCTCAAGGGTTCGCTCAAGACCGGCGCCGACACCGCGGCCGCTGCTGCGATCGGCAAGCTGATCGCCGAACGCGCCACCAAGGCCGGCGTCAAGGAAGTCGTCTTCGATCGCGGCGCCTACATCTATCACGGCCGCGTCAAGGCGCTGGCCGAGGCTGCACGCGAAGGCGGCTTGAGCTTCTAAAAACTTTCGCCCCCGGTGACCCACAGAGGCGCCGGATCTCATCATCAACCGTGCTTCCGGAAAAAAACAAGGAACAGGATATGGCACAGGAACGTAGGGAAGGCGGCCGCGGCCGCGAKCGTGAAGAGCGCGAYGACGGCATGGTGGACAAGCTCGTCCACATCAACCGCGTCGCCAAGGTCGTCAAGGGCGGCCGTCGCTTYGGTTTTGCAGCACTCGTCGTCGTCGGCGACCAGAAGGGCCGCGTCGGCTTCGGTCAYGGCAAGGCACGCGAAGTGCCGGAAGCCATCCGCAAGGCAACCGAATCGGCAAAGCGCGACATGATCTTCGTGCCGCTGCGCTCGGGTCGTACGCTGCATCATGACGTCGAAGGACGTTGGGGTGCTGGACGCGTTCTGCTGCGCGCTGCCAAGCAGGGTACCGGCATCATCGCCGGCGGCCCGATGCGCGCTGTCTTCGAGACGCTCGGCATGCATGACGTGGTCGCCAAGTCGATGGGTTCGTCGAACCCCTACAACATGGTTCGCGCCACTTTCGACGCGCTGAAGAGCCAGATGCATCCCAAGGATGTGGCTGCTGCGCGCGGCATCAAGTATTCGACCCTTCAGGCCCGCCGCGGCACCGCCGTTGCGGCTGAAGAATAGTCGATCTGACCAGGGATTTTGACCATGGCCAAGAAAGCAACCAAGACCATCACCGTTGAGCAGATCGGTTCGCCGATCCGCCGCCCGAAGGAACAGCGCGCGACGCTGGTCGGCCTCGGCCTCAACAAGATGCACAAGCAGCGCACGCTGGAAGATACGCCTTCCGTGCGCGGCATGATCGCCGCCGTTCAGCATCTCGTCCGCGTCGTGGACGAGGGTTGAGCCAAAGCGCAGGAGAAACCCAGATGAAACTCAACGATCTGCGTGACAAGGACGGCGCGACGCACTCCAAGAAGCGTCTCGGCCGCGGCATCGGTTCCGGCTCSGGCAAGACCGCCGGTCGCGGCGTCAAGGGCCAGAAGGCGCGCTCCGGCGTCGCCATCAACGGCTTCGAGGGTGGCCAGATGCCGCTTTACCGGCGCCTGCCGAAGCGTGGCTTCAACAACATCTTCGCCAAGAGCTTCACCGTCGTGTCGCTGGCCCGTATCCAGGTCGCCATCGACGCCAAGAAGCTCGACGCCAAGGCAACCGTGACGGCTGAATCGCTCGTTGCCGCCGGCGTCATTCGCCGCGTCAAGGACGGGGTTCGCATCCTCTCGGACGGCGAGATCAAGGCAAAGCTCGCCTTCGACGTCGCCGGCGCCTCCAAGGCCGCGATCGAGAAGATCGAAAAGGCTGGCGGCTCGGTCAAGTTGCCGGAAAAGGCAGCTGCCGAGTAACGGCAATTTGAAGCGCGATCGGCAAGAATGGGATCCCGTTTTTGCTCACGATTGCGCTTTGATCTGCTCAATTAGGCGGCCGCGTCAACGCGGCCGCTTGCATGTTTACAGCCCGGAGCTTATCTCGTGAGCTTCGGTGAAACGCACCGCCTGACCTCACGGGCCATCAAGCGTTACCAAGCGGAGAATCAGGCATGGCTTCGGCTGCTGAACAATTAGCCTCGAATCTGAATTTCTCGGCCTTCGCCAAGGCGGAGGACCTGAAGAAACGCATCTGGTTCACCATTGGCGCGCTGCTCGTCTATCGCCTCGGCACCTACATCCCGCTTCCCGGCATCAACCCCGACGCCTTCGCCCAGGCCTTCTCCTCGCAGAGCAAGGGCGTGCTCGGCATGTTCAACATGTTCGCCGGCGGCGCCGTGCAGCGCATGGCGATCTTTGCGCTCGGCATCATGCCTTACATCTCCGCCTCCATCATCATGCAGCTGATGACCTCGGTCATCCCGTCGCTGGAAGCGCTGAAGAAGGAAGGCGAACAGGGCCGCAAGGTCATCAACCAGTACACGCGCTACGGCACCGTGCTTCTGGCACTGGTGCAGGCCTACGGCATTTCGGTGGGACTGGAGAACGGCAACGGCATCGTCAGCGATCCCGGCATGTTCTTCCGCATCTCCACCGTCGTCACGCTGGTYGGCGGCACCATGTTCCTGATGTGGCTTGGTGAGCAGATCACCGCGCGCGGCATCGGCAACGGCATTTCGCTGATCATCTTCTCCGGCATCGTCGCCGGCCTGCCGCATGCCATTTCCGGCACGCTGGAACTCGGCCGCACCGGCGCCCTGTCGACCGGCCTGATCTTGGCGATCATCGTTCTCGCCATCGTCGTCATCGCGCTCATCGTCTTCTTCGAGCGTGCCCAGCGCCGGCTGCTGATCCAGTATCCGAAGCGCCAGGTCGGCAACCGTATGTTCCAGGGCGATACCTCGCATCTGCCGCTGAAGCTCAACACGTCGGGCGTCATCCCGCCGATCTTYGCGTCGTCGCTGCTCCTGCTGCCGGCCACCATCGCCGGCTTCTCGCAGACCACCAACATGCCSGCMTGGGCRAGCACCATCCTGGCCTCGCTCGGCCACGGCCAGCCGCTCTATATGCTGTTCTAYGCGGSGATGATCGTGTTYTTCGCMTTCTTCTACACRGCSATYGTSTTCAAYCCGAAGGACACCGCCGACCAGCTCAAGAAGCATTCSGGCTTCATCCCGGGCTAYCGTCCGGGYGAGCGCACCGCCGATTACATCGATTACGTTCTCACCCGCATCACCGTCGTCGGCGCCATCTATCTGGTGCTGGTGTGCCTGCTGCCGGAGTTCCTGATCTCGGCGACTGGCGTACCATTCTACCTTGGTGGCACATCGCTTCTGATCGTGGTCAGTGTCACGCTCGATACGGTTGCGCAGATTCAGGGCCACCTGATCGCGCACCAGTATGAAGGCCTGATCAAGAAGTCGAAGCTGCGCGGGGGGAAGAAAGCCAGATGAGGTTGATTTTGCTTGGGCCGCCAGGGGCGGGCAAGGGGACACAAGCACAAAGACTGGTAGACAAATACGGCATACCCCAGCTTTCGACGGGCGACATGCTGCGTGCCGCCGTTCAGGCCGGGTCCGAAGTCGGCAAGCGTGCCAAGGCGGTGATGGATGCCGGTGAGCTGGTGTCCGATGCCATCGTCAACGCCATCGTCGCCGAGCGGATCGACCAGGCCGACTGCGCCGGGGGGTTCATTCTCGACGGTTACCCGCGTACGCTGGTGCAGGCCGATGCGGTTGAATCGATGCTCTCGGAGCGTGGCATCAGCCTCGACACGGTCATCGAACTGGTCGTTGACGACAGGGCCCTCGTCGGTCGCATCGTCAAGCGTGCCGAGGATGCCAAGGCGGCCGGCCAGCCGGTGCGCAAGGACGACAATCCCACGGTGTTCGAAGAGCGCCTGCGCGAGTACTACAAGAAAACCGCTCCGCTGACCGGCTATTATTACGCCAAGGGCAGGCTCAAGACGGTCGACGGCATGGCCAGTATCGACGCGGTGACCGCCGAGATCGAAGCCGTGCTCGCGGCGGCCGCAAAGGCGCGGTAAGGGAATTTAAAGATTAAGCTTGACGGCGACGGATCGCTGCGGTATGGCGGCCCGTCTTCCTATCAGGTGCGCACTTTGCTTGTCCGCAAGGGCAAGGCGGTCGCTTTGAACTGGAAACTCCCGCAAGGGCCGGTCTCCACCGGACGCGGGGCAACTTTGACAGCGCCGGGCGTACCTTGTTTTTGAAGGTCGACCGGCCCACATGGAGAAGAGAAGAACATGGCTCGTATAGCCGGCGTCAACATTCCGACCAACAAGCGCGTTGTCATTGCGCTTCAGTACATTCACGGCATTGGCAAGAAGTTCGCCCAGGAGATCGTCGACAAGGTCGGCATCCCGGCCGAGCGCCGTGTCAACCAGCTGACCGACGCGGAAGTGCTGCAGATCCGCGAGACCATCGACCGCGACTACCAGGTCGAAGGCGATCTGCGCCGCGAAGTCTCGATGAACATCAAGCGCCTCATGGACCTCGGCTGCTACCGCGGCCTGCGTCATCGTCGCTCGCTGCCGGTTCGCGGCCAGCGCACGCATACCAATGCGCGCACCCGCAAGGGTCCGGCCAAGTCGATCGCCGGCAAGAAGAAGTAAGTGAGCGAATGGCGAGTAGCCAATAGCCAATAGCGAGTAGGGATCCCTATTCGCTATTCCCTACTCGCTCATCGCTTTCCTAGGTGGAGCCGCTGGCATTACGGCGGTGTAGAGATCAACTGAAAGGACTATCATGGCCAAGGAAGCCGCTCGTGTTCGCCGTCGTGAACGCAAGAATATCTCGTCGGGCGTTGCCCACGTCAATTCGACCTTCAACAACACGATGATCACCATCACCGACGCGCAGGGCAATTCGATTGCCTGGTCGTCGGCCGGTGCCCAGGGCTTCAAGGGTTCGCGCAAGTCGACCCCGTTCGCCGCCCAGATGGCCGCCGAAGACGTTGCCAAGAAGGCCCAGGAACACGGCATGCGCATGCTCGAAGTCGAGGTCTGCGGACCTGGCTCGGGTCGTGAATCGGCATTGCGCGCCCTGCAGGCGGCCGGCTTCACCATCACCTCGATCCGTGATGTGACGCCGATCCCGCACAATGGCTGCCGCCCGCGCAAGAAGCGCCGCGTCTAAGAAATTACCGAACGCCGCGCGAACGCCGAAAGGCGTTCCTCCGCGGTATTCCAGGTCGCCCGCCACGATTGGATGGTGGCGGGTCAACGGAAGGAAAGCATCATGATCCAGAAAAATTGGCAGGAACTGATCAAGCCGAACAAGATCGAGTTCTCGTCGAAGAAGAAGACTCTGACCACGCTGGTCGCCGAGCCGCTCGAGCGCGGCTTTGGCCTCACGCTGGGCAACGCGCTGCGCCGCGTGCTTCTGTCTTCGCTGCGCGGTGCGGCTGTCACCGCCGTGCAGATCGACGGCGTCCTGCATGAATTCTCGTCCATCGCCGGTGTGCGCGAGGACGTGACCGACATCGTTTTGAACATCAAGGAAATCGCCATCCGCATGGAAGGCGACGGCCCCAAGCGCATGGTCGTTCGCAAGCAGGGCCCGGGTGCGGTTCTCGCCGGCGACATCCAGACGGTTGGCGAYGTCGAGATCCTCAAYCCCGACCACGTCATCTGCACGCTGGACGAAGGCGCTGAAATCCGYATGGAATTCACCGTCGACACCGGCAAGGGYTACGTGCCGGCCGASCGCAACCGYGCCGAGGACGCGCCGATCGGCCTGATCCCGGTCGACAGCCTSTACTCGCCGGTCAAGAAGGTCTCCTACAAGGTCGAAAACACCCGCGAGGGCCAGGTTCTCGACTATGACAAGCTGACCATGACGATCGAGACCGAYGGTTCGATCWCSGGCGAAGACGCGGTGGCTTTTGCYGCCCGCATCCTGCAGGACCAGCTCGGCCTGTTCGTCAACTTCGACGAGCCGCAGAAGGAAGTCGCTGCCGAAGCCGTCACCGAGCTCGCCTTCAACCCGGCGCTGCTCAAGAAGGTCGACGAACTCGAGCTTTCGGTGCGTTCGGCCAACTGCCTGAAGAACGACAACATCGTCTACATCGGCGATCTCATCCAGAAGACCGAAGCCGAGATGCTGCGCACCCCGAACTTCGGCCGCAAGTCGCTGAACGAGATCAAGGAAGTCCTGGCGGCGATGGGCCTGCACCTCGGCATGGAAGTGCCGGACTGGCCGCCGGAAAACATCGAAGACCTCGCCAAGCGTTACGAAGATCAATATTGAGCATGAATTCCAAGGATCGGCGGCGTGGGCCGCCCGATCCGACGGTCATGCGGAAAACCATCAGAGGCCTTGGCCTCTTGAACAACTGAAGAAGGAAAAGAGCCATGCGCCACGGTTTCAAAGGCCGCCGCTTCGCCCGAAGCATTAGCCATCGCAAGTCGATGTTCGCCAACCTCGCCGTGTCGCTGCTCGAGCACGAGCAGATCGTCACCACTCTGCCGAAGGCCAAGGACCTGCGTCCGATCGTCGAGAAGCTGGTGACGCTCGGCAAGCGTGGCGACCTGCACGCCCGCCGCCAGGTCATTGCCCAGATCGGCAATGAAGGCGTCGTCAAGCGTTTGTTCGACACCATTGCCCCGCGCTACGCCAACCGCAATGGCGGCTATCTGCGCATCATGAAGGCGGGCTTCCGTCACGGCGACAATGCCGCGATGGCCGTTATCGAGTTCGTCGATCGCGACACCTCGGCCAAGGGCGCCGGCGACCGCGCGCGCATCGAAGCCGAAGGCACCGAAGCGGACGCCGCAGCCGCATAAGGCTTGGTTTTCCAGAATGAATTGAAGGGGCCTGCGGGCCCCTTTTTCATGTTCTGCGCGTGCGAGCACATGCAGAAAACGATCGGCCGGCGCGAAAATAATCGGATTTCAGCGRCTTAGCCTTTYATTTTGCACAATCGTCGGGACAATGCGCCCGAACTTGCCTTGGAGGATTCGCGAATGCGCGCCAAAAGACTGTCCTTTGTCCTGCTCTGCGCCTTCATGGTGTTCGCAGCCGCACCGGCAGTCCGGCAGGCGCTGGCCGAAGACGCCGCAAAGCCTGCCGATCCGGGCCTGTCGGATGTGCTGACCGACCTGTTGCATGGTGTCGAAGGCGAAAACTCCACCTCGGGTCCCGACAAGCGCGTGCCGTTCGGCCGCGAGGAGGTGCAGCTCTCGTTCGCTCCGCTGGTCAAGCAGACGGCGCCCGCCGTGGTCAATGTCTATGCCTCGCAGACGGCCAAGGTCACATCGCCTTTTGAAGGCGATCCGTTCTTCGAGGAGTTTTTCGGCCGCGCCCAGCCGCGCGCGCAGTCCTCACTGGGCTCAGGCGTGCTGGTCGATCCGAGTGGTGTCATCGTCACCAATTTCCACGTCATCAAGGATGCCGACGAGGTCAAGGTGGCGACCGCCGACGGCCGGGAATTCACCAGCAAGGTGATGCTCAAGGACGAGACGCTCGACCTTGCCGTGCTCAAGATCGAATCCGACAAACCGTTCCCGGTCATCGCCATCGGCGATTCCGACGCGCTCGAGGTCGGCGATCTAGTGCTGGCCATTGGCAACCCCTTCGGTGTCGGCCAGACCACCACCAGCGGCATCGTTTCGGCACTTGCCCGCAGCCATATCGGCGTCTCGGATTCGGGCTATTTCATCCAGACCGACGCCGCCATCAATCCCGGTAATTCCGGCGGCGCGCTGATCAACATGGGTGGCCAACTGGTCGGCATCAACACCGCGATCTACAGCCGCAGCGGCGGCTCGATCGGCATCGGCTTTGCCATCCCCGCCAACATGGTGCGGGCTTTCGCCGATGCCGCCAAGGCAGGTCTGGATTTCTTCGAACGGCCTTACATCGGCGCCGAGTTCGAAGCGGTGACGCCGCAGATCGCCGAATCGCTCGGCATGGAAAAGCCGACCGGGGCGCTGGTCTCTTCCGTCGAAGCGACCGGACCGGCGGGCAAGGCTGGGCTGAAGGCGGGCGATGTCGTGCTGCAGATCAACGGCAAGCCCGTCGAGAGCATCGAGGCGCTGGACTATCGCATGGCGACGCTGTCGATCGGCAGCAAGGCGAATTTCGCGATCCTGACCAAGGGCCAGCAAGCGGCCATGGACATTGCGCTGGAGCGCGCGCCTGAGGGTGCAAAAGCCTCGGAAGTGACGCTGCATGGCCGCAGTCCGTTCTCGGGCGCCAAGGTTGCGGAACTGTCGCCGCGGCTTGCCCAGAAGCTTGGCCTGCGCACCGACCTCAAGGGCGTCACGGTGATCGACATCAACCGCGACTCGCCGGCCGCCGATTTCGGCTTCCAGCCGGGCGATATCGTGCGCGAGGTCAACGGCACAACCATCGACACCGCCGCGACGCTGGCGCAGGTAGCCCAGCAGGATACGCGCTGGTGGCGCTTTACCGTCGAGCGCGGCGGGCAGATACTGCGCCAGGTGTTGCGTTACTGAGTTCGATCTGAAGGGATCGCGCTCCAAACCAAAAGAASTGCATGGCCGATCTGTTCAGCGTTGACGAACCGGAAAAGGTGCCGCCCGGGCGGCCGCTGGCCGACAGGCTGCGGCCGAAAAATCTTGGCGAGGTCGTTGGCCAGGAGCATCTGACCGGCCCCGATGGCGCGTTGACCCGGCTGATCGGGTCCGGTTCGCTCGGCTCGATGATCTTCTGGGGCCCGCCTGGCACCGGCAAGACCACGGTGGCAAGGTTGCTCGCCGGCGAGACCAGTCTTGCCTTCGAGCAGATATCGGCTGTGTTCTCCGGTGTCGCAGACCTGAAGAAAGTCTTCGAGACGGCCAAGCTTCGCCGCGCCAACGGCCGCCAGACCCTGCTTTTCGTCGACGAGATCCATCGTTTCAACCGCGCCCAGCAGGATTCCTTCCTCCCCGTCATGGAGGATGGCACGGTCGTTCTGGTCGGCGCCACAACCGAGAACCCGTCCTTCGAACTGAATGCCGCGTTGCTGTCGCGCGCGCGCGTCATGGTCTTCCATTCGCTCGGTGAGGAGAGCATCGCCAAGCTGATGGTGCGGGCGGAGGAGACGGAGGGCAGGGCGCTGCCGCTCGATGACGAGGCGCGGACGATGCTGATCCGCATGAGCGACGGCGATGGCCGCGCATCGCTGACGCTGGCCGAGGAAGTTTGGCGTGCCGCCAAGCCCGGCGAGATATTCGATCCCGAAGGGCTGCAGCGCATCGTCCAGCGCCGCGCCCCGATCTACGACAAGGGCCAGGACGGCCACTACAATCTGATCTCGGCGCTGCACAAATCGGTGCGCGGCTCAGATCCCGATGCAGCGCTCTACTATCTCGCGCGCATGTTCGACGCCGGCGAGGATCCGCTCTATCTCGGCCGCCGGCTGGTGCGCATGGCGATGGAGGATATCGGCCTTGCCGATCCGCAGGCGCTGGTTGTCGCCAATGCCGCCAAGGATGCGTACGACTATCTGGGCTCGCCGGAGGGCGAACTCGCCTTTGCCGAGGCCACCGTCTATCTCGCCACCGCACCCAAATCCAATGCCGTCTACACCGCCTTCAAGGCCGCCACGCGCGCTGCCAAGGAGCATGGCTCGCTGCTGCCGCCCAAGCACATCCTCAACGCGCCGACCAAGCTGATGAAGGAAGAGGATTACGGCGCGGGATATCGTTACGACCATGATGAGCCGGACGCCTTTTCGGGCCAGGACTATTTTCCCGAGAAAATGGGCCGCCAGACCTTCTATGATCCGCCTGAGCGTGGTTTCGAGCGCGATATCMGRAAGCGGCTSGACTATTGGGCAAAGCTGCGCAAAGAGCGGGAGTAGCTGGTTTGCGCGGCCCGGTGGTCGTCACGCTTCGAAGCGAGGCCTCGCCATGGGGCATCCCTGCCTCGGTTGTTCTTCACACGCTGCTCGCAGCAACGCTGGCCTTGATGCCGTTGCCGAAGCCGCCGAAGCGGTTGGAAGAGGAACGGGTGTCGGTCGACATTCTGACGCCGCAGCAGTTCGAGGCGTCGACCAAGCCACCGCCAGTGCAAGCGCCGCCGCCGGCACCAGCGGCACGAGCGCCGGCGCCAACACCACCGCCGAATGACCCTCTAACTCAATCGCCCTCAGCACCAGCCATGATTCGGCCGACCGAAATGCTGTCGGCCAAGACGCTCGCCGATCCGCGCAGCCGGCAGGCGCGCGCCGATCTCGCGACCTTCGCTTCCGACGAGCGCATGGCGCAATTGTGCAATCTCGAGGCCATGGACCAGATCCGAAGTTGGCGCGCGGACTTTCATCCGGAACGCGTCGTGCCTTACGCAACGGCCGAGGAGAAGGTCCGCGGCACCACGATCGCCGCCGACGGCGCGGCTTTCCGCAGCCGCAGAAACTGGTATAATCTGAAGTTCAAATGCCAGCTCGCACAAGACGGCGAAAGCGTCATCGGCTTTGAGTTCCTGGTCGGCGATCCCGTGGCCAGGGAGAAATGGGACGAGCTCGGCTTGCCAGCGGTGCATTGACCCCAGCAGTGCATGAATCAAGTCTGGCAAAATCCACCAGGCAGTTGCCAGGCCACAAAGTCGTGGCGTTGTGCGGCGACCCAAAAAACCTTATCAAGGCGCACGGCCGGGCGGTGGTCGTTGCCGAGATTTGGCACACTCATTCGCAACAGGATCGCGCTCCGCGCGTGGAAAAATGACAAAAACCCTTCGCAAATCGCTTCGTAAATTCGCCATCGCCATCCCGCTTCTCGCCCTTGGCTTCTATTTCATCCCCATTCTGACGACGATCTTCATCGTCTGCGGCCTGATCGACGTGCTGCGCAACGACAGGAAGGATCTGTCGCTGTTCTCAGGCTACTTCCTTGGCAACGGCCTGTTCACCTGGCTGCTGTCGCCGTTCAATCTGGTGGTCGATCTGCTCTGCTACAGGAACCCCGGCGTGTGGAAGCTGGAGCAGTTTCCSGAGGATTATCAGCGCGAGGTCAAYGAGGTCCTSGACATCTTCAAGGCGCGCAAGGACGAGATCATCGCCGAYATCGACGCCAATTTCGGCGCCGGCCGGCGCGGCATGTATGTCTACCAGTGGTATGGCAAGCACAGGATCGACAACGTCGCCGAGTTCAACAAGGATTTCAAATACATCAAGACCATCGCCGTGTCGGTCTTCAGCAAGCGCGAATCGACTTCCTGGCATTTCGGTCCGCTGCGGCTCAGCCTGCGCATCCTCTACAATCTGGTTCCGGTGAAGTCGGAAATCTTCGTCGAATGCGGCAGCGTCAAGAACTACTGGTACGACAATCCGCTGTTCATTTTCGACGACACGCTGCTGCATCGCTCGGTCAACGAGTATGATGGCCGTCGCTACTGCGTGTTCATGGACATCATCAGGCCGTCCCCGGTTCCCAGGCTTATCGCCGGCATGCTCGCGGTTGTCTCGGTCAGCGTCGAGCGCATTAATTCGATGTTCTACAAGAACTGGAAGATGATCGGCTCGACCAAGCCGAAAAAGGTCGAAACCACCTGAGCTGAAAAATCTAAGGCGCTGCCGGCCCCGCTGGCAGCGTTCTGGTGCGCTTAGCCTGAGCGGCCGGCCACTGTCCTCAATTGCTGTTGGACCATTGTCTTATAGCGCCAGCAGGCGCTGGTCCTCTACATCTGATGCAGCGGATATATCTGAGCGGATATAACGCTGCTTGAGTTGGAAGCGCCTTGGGAGGATGAGGTGAGCGTACAGCCGGCCCATCATGCCGATATCGTCCAGGCCGCCATTGCCACCAGCGATGCCGCCCGATCGGCGTTGGTTGCTTCCTGGAGACGCTCGCTCACGGTGCATGGACTGGATCCTGGCCAACGACAGGCGCCTCGACGGCTGACCGAGAGCGAGTTCAGGTTGGCGCGGCAGCGGGTCGAGCAGCTGCTGCGGGCTGCGGATGCGAGCCTTGATCGTCTCTATCTCGCTGTCGGCGGCATTGGCTGTTGCGTCCTGCTCGCCGATCGCGACGGTATCCCGGTCGAACGCCGCGGGGCTTCCGCCGATGACGATACCTTCGACGAATGGGGCCTGTGGACCGGGACAGTATGGAGTGAGGACTCCGAGGGCACCAACGGCATCGGCACATGCCTGGCCGACCAGCGTGCGCTGACCATTCATCGTGACCAGCACTTCTTTTCGAGCAACACGCTGCTCAGTTGCACGACGGCGCCGATTTACGACCACGAGGGCAATCTGGCTGCCGCGCTCGATGTCTCGTCGTGCCGGTCGGATCTGACCGAAGGCTTTGTCGGCCTGATCGCCATGGCGGTCGGYGATGCCGCCCGCCGCATCGAGGCCGAGAATTTTCGCCTGTCTTTTCCCAATGCCCGCATTCTGCTTGCCTCGGCGGCCGAGCGCGGCGCCGGGGCGCTGATTGCGGTCGACGGCGATGATCTGGTGGTCGGTGCGACACGCTCGGCGCGACAGGGCCTTGGCATCACCCAACAGGCGCTGGCCAGGGGGCTGCCCGCCGCCGACATCCTCGGCGATTTCACCAAGGCCGCGGAGGAACTCGAAGAGGCGGAGCGCGGAGTAATCCAGCGGGCGATCGCGCGCGCCGATGGCAACGTCTCCGCCGCCGCGCACAATCTCGGCATTTCCCGAGCCACCCTGCATCGCAAGCTCGCCCGCTTCGGCATCCGCCGGCCACATTGAGGTTTCGGCGCCGAACCTGTCGCAATCCTGCGACAGTCGGCCTGGTGTGGATGACTTGCCCGGGCTGACAAAGCCCGATGGCATCCCCAATCTCCCTGGCAGCGCGGTACATCCCGTACCGCTGTTTCCTGGGAGGAAGATAATGAACAAGGTGGAATTTTCTCGCACGGCCAAGGTTCCCTTCGCCAAGCGCTACGACAATTACATCGGCGGCAAATGGGTGGCGCCGCACTCAGGAAGGTATTTCGACAACATTTCGCCGGTCAACGGGAAGCCGCTCGGCGAAATCGCCCGTTCGGATGCAAACGACATCGAGGCGGCCCTCGACGCCGCGCACAAGGCCAAGGACGCCTGGGGCAGGACCAGCCCGGCTGCGCGCGCGTTGATCCTCAACCGCATCGCCGATCGCATGGAGGACAATCTCGATCTCCTGGCGCTCGCCGAGACCTGGGACAATGGCAAGCCGATCCGCGAGACGACCGCCGCCGACCTGCCGCTCGCCGTTGATCACTTCCGCTATTTCGCCGGTGCTTTGCGCGCCCAGGAAGGCAGCCTGTCRCAAATCGACGATGACACCGTCGCCTATCATTTCCATGAGCCGCTTGGCGTCGTCGGCCAGATCATTCCCTGGAATTTTCCGCTGCTGATGGCGGTTTGGAAACTGGCGCCGGCCCTTGCCGCCGGCAATTGCGTCGTGTTGAAGCCGGCCGAACAGACACCGGCCACCATCATGCTGTGGGTCGACCTGATCGGCGACCTGTTGCCGGATGGCGTGCTCAACATCGTCAATGGTTTTGGCCTCGAAGCCGGCAAGCCACTCGCGTCGTCCAACCGCATCGCCAAGATCGCCTTCACCGGCGAGACCACGACCGGTCGGCTGATCTCGCAATACGCCAGCCAGAACCTCATCCCGGTGACGCTCGAACTCGGCGGCAAGTCGCCCAACATCTTCTTCCAGGACGTGACCTCGGAAGATGACGACTTCTTCGACAAGGCGATCGAAGGCTTCGTCATGTTCGCGCTCAACCAGGGCGAAGTCTGCACCTGCCCCAGCCGGGCGCTGGTGCATGAGAATATCTACGACAAGTTCATGGAAAAGGCGCTGAAGCGCGTCGAGGCGATCGTCCAGGGCGATCCGCTCGACCCGGCAACCATGATCGGCGCGCAGGCATCGAGCGAGCAGCTGGAGAAGATCCTGAGCTACTTCGACATCGGCAGGCAGGAAGGCGCCGAGGTGCTGATCGGCGGCGAGCAGAACCATCTGCCGGGCGATCTGGCCGGCGGCTATTACGTCWAGCCGACCGTGTTCAAGGGCCACAACAAGATGCGCGTCTTCCAGGAGGAGATTTTCGGGCCGGTGGTCTCGGTGACGACCTTCAAGGATGACGACGAGGCTCTGTCGATCGCCAACGACACGCTCTATGGCCTCGGCGCCGGCATCTGGAGCCGCGACGCCAACCGCTGCTACCGCTTCGGCCGCGCCATCCAGGCCGGCCGAGTGTGGACCAACTGCTACCACGCCTATCCGGCGCACGCGGCGTTCGGCGGCTACAAGCAGTCCGGCATCGGCCGCGAGAACCACAAGATGATGCTCGACCACTATCAGCAGACCAAGAACATGCTGGTCAGCTACAGCCCGAAGAAACTGGGTTTCTTCTGAGAGCCCTCCCAGGGCTGCGTATGTCCTTGGAAGGGGGCGCGGCCATTCCGCCGCGCCCCGATCAGTTGATGATGGAGGAGTGCCGTGCTCGACAAGGTTTCGCTTGGGAAAGTCTCGGCCACGCCGGAGGCCAGAACATTCCTGGCTGAAATCATCGCCGACCATGGGCCGGTGCTGTTCCAYCAGTCSGGCGGCTGCTGCGACGGCTCCTCGCCGATGTGCTACCCCCAGAGCGATTTCATCGTCGGCGACAATGATGTCATGCTGGGCGAGATCGGCGAAACACCGGTCTACATCAGCGCTTCGCAATATGAGGTCTGGAAACACACCGATCTCATCATCGACGTCGTGCCGGGCAGGGGCGGCATGTTCTCGCTCGACAATGGGCGCGAGAGGCGGTTTCTGACGCGTTCAACTGTGTGTGCGATCGCATCGCCCTCGGCGGGAGGGGATTGACGTCACCGCCCTTGCACGGGCAGTAGACGACGATGTTCAATCTGCTTCTCGTGGTCGTCGGCGGCGGTATCGGCGCCGGCATCCGCCATCTCACCAACATCGGCGCGTTGCGCCTCGTCGGCTCCAACTACCCCTGGGGCACGATGGCGATCAACATTGTCGGCTCCTTTGCCATGGGCTTGTTCATCGCTACCCTGGCCCGCCGCGGCGGGTCGAACGAAGTCAGGCTGTTTGTCGCCACCGGCATCTTTGGCGGCTTCACCACCTTTTCCGCTTTTTCGCTCGATTTCGCGACACTGTGGGAACGCGGCGCCACGCTGCCGGCTTTTGGATATGCGCTGGCGAGCGTCATTGGCGCCATCATCGCCCTGTTTCTGGGACTTTGGCTCGCAAGAAGCCTGCCTTAGTGCTATTGCCGCGCCAAGCGCAGGCCGAGCCCTGCTTTGGAAACGGATAAGCGAAGAAAAAATGGCAGGCGTTGAACAGATCACGGTGGAGGCCGGCGAGGCGGGCATGCGGCTCGATCGTTGGTTCAAGACCCATTTCCCGGGCCTTGGTTTTGGCCATCTGCAGAAGCTGCTGCGCTCTGGCCAGATCCGCGTCGATGGCGGCCGGGTCAAGGCCGACAGCCGTGTCGAGCCTGGCCAGGTGGTGCGTGTTCCGCCGCTCGAGGTCGACAAGAAGGGCGAGAGCGCGCTGACCGGTCACTCGATCCGCAACCAGGGCGATGC
>NZ_JBFUGJ010000113.1:0-16796 GCF_056402975.1 Mesorhizobium sp. P3_A9
ATGTATCCGGGTGCGGTGACCGGCTGGCATGCACACAAGGTGACGCAGGATCGGCTTTTCTGTTGTGTCGGCAGTGTGCGCATATCGCTCTATGACGGCCGAAAGGCTTCGCCCAGCTTCGGTACGGTCTGGCACAAGATCGTCGGCGCCTTGCGGCCGGCGATCGTCATCATCCCGCCCGGCGTGTGGCATGGCGTGACGGCGCTAGGGCCGGAGATCGCGCTGCTGCTCAATCTCGTCGACAAGGCCTATGCGTATGACGCACCGGACCATTGGCGCCTGCCGCCGGACACGGATCAGATCCCCTATAGACTGGTGTAGCGTGGAACTGTGCGGCCAGTCCGATGCAACCGGGCAGAACGCGCCGCTCGTGTCGGTGGTGATCGCAACCCACAACCGCCCCGCCGCCTTGCGGCAGGCGCTGCGCAGCGTGCTGGGCCAGACCCTGCAGGACTTTGAAATTCTGGTGATCGGCGATGCCTGTCGCCCCGACACGGCGGCGCTCATCGCCGAATTTGCCGATCCGCGCATCGTCTATATCGACCTGCCGGTCAATTTCGGCGAGCAATCCGGCCCCAACAATATCGGCTTTGCCCGGGCACGCGGCCGGTTCGTCGCCTTGCTCAACCATGACGACCTCTGGTTTCCGGACCATCTCGCGGCGACCACGGGATGGATCGACGCGACCAACGCCGACGTTGTGATCGCGCGCGGTGCCGTTGTCGAGCCGCCGTCGGCCGATGGCAAGCCCGTCAAGAACTCGATATTCGGGATCGGCAAGGACGGCTTCTATGACCCCGCGTCGACGACTGGATTCGGATCGGCCCAGATCGTACGGCGGACGTCATTGAACCGGTTGGGGTCCTGGCGCCCGGCCGGCCAGTGCTTCTGCGAATCATCGCAAGACTGGTTGTTCCGGGCCTGGCGAAAGGGGGCGGTCATCGCGACAATACCCCACCTGACCGTGCTCAAACTGCATTCCGGCGTTCGCAAGGGCAGCTATGTCGGCGATACAGCGACGGAGCAGGAGGAACTCTTCAACGCAATGCACATGCCGGACGCCCTGCGTGCGACGGTCCTTGCCACGGCCGAAGCGCCCCGCTCGAGCCGGTATACCTACCTCAGGCGCAGGTTCCTGGCCGCCTGCGGTATCCATCCGAGGGCCCGGTCCTTTCGCCACAAGCATGGACGCGGCGCCTTTATCGCCCGGCTGCGCGAGATACGCGGCCTCGCACCAATGCCGGAGCGCGAGCCGGGCGTGGAAGAGTTGCTCACGCTCTATCGCAGCCGGATAGACGCAAACGCCAAGGACGATTGAAAGCACCCTCCCCGACCCGAAACAGCAGTCTCAATGAAAAACCCGCGGGGATCGCTCCCCGCGGGTTTCATTTTTCGACCGCTCTCTCAGCCGTGCGCGAGCACGGCGAGCAGCAGGAGCGCCACGATGTTGGTGATCTTGATCGCCGGGTTGACCGCCGGGCCAGCGGTGTCCTTGTAGGGATCGCCCACCGTATCGCCGGTCACCGAAGCCTTGTGCGCCTCGGAGCCCTTCAGGTGCTTGACGCCGTCCTTGTCGACGAAGCCGTCCTCGAACGACTTTTTCGCATTGTCCCAGGCGCCGCCGCCCGAGGTCATCGAGATGGCGACGAACAGGCCGTTGACGATGACGCCGAGCARCGARGCGCCGAGRGCSGCRAAGGCSGASGCCTTCGAACCCGAGATCAGCAGCACGCCGAAATAGACGACGAGCGGCGCCAGGACCGGCAGCAGCGACGGGATGATCATTTCCCGGATCGCCGCCTTGGTCAGAAGGTCGACCGCACGCGCATAGTTCGGCTTGGAGGTGCCGGCCATGATGCCCGGATCCTCGCGGAACTGCTTGCGCACYTCCTCGACGATGGCKCCCGCAGCGCGGCCGACGGCCGTCATGGCGATGCCGCCGAACAGATACGGAATCAGGCCGCCGAAGATCAGGCCCGCGACGACGTAGGGGTTGGAGAGATCGAAGGAGATATCGCCCATGCCCTGGAAGTAGGGATATTTGTCGCCATTGGCGGCAAAGAACTTCAGGTCGTTGGAGTAAGCGGCAAACAGCACCAGTGCGCCGAGACCGGCCGAGCCGATGGCATAGCCCTTGGTCACCGCCTTGGTGGTGTTGCCGACCGCGTCGAGCGCGTCGGTGGAGTGGCGCACTTCCTTGGGCAGGCCGGCCATTTCGGCAATGCCGCCGGCATTGTCGGTGACCGGGCCGAAGGCGTCGAGCGCAACGATCATGCCGGCGAGGCCGAGCATCGTCGTCACCGCGATCGCCGTGCCGAATAGACCTGCGAGCTGATAGGTCGAGATGATGCCGCCGACGATGACGATCGCCGGCAGTGCCGTCGATTCCAGCGAGACCGCAAGGCCCTGGATGACGTTGGTGCCGTGGCCGGTCACCGAGGCCTGGGCGATGGAGTTGACCGGGCGTTTGCCGGTGCCGGTGTAGTACTCGGTGATCACCACGATGAGGCCGGTCACCACGAGGCCGACGAGGCCGCAGATGAACAGGTTCTTGCCGGTGATGATCATGCCGGCAACGGTGCCAATCTCGCCCCAGCCGACCGTAGCGGAGGTGGCGACGGCGAGGCCGACGATCGACAGCAGGCCGGTGACGATCAGGCCCTTGTAGAGCGCGCCCATGATCGAGCCGTTCGAGCCGAGCTTGACGAAGAAGGTGCCGACGATCGAGGTCAGGATGCAGGCGCCGCAAATGGCGAGCGGATACAGCATCGCAGTCTGCAGAACGGCGGTACCGCCGAAGAAGATGGCGCCAAGCACCATGGTGGCGACGACCGTCACCGCATAGGTCTCGAACAGGTCGGCGGCCATGCCGGCGCAGTCGCCGACATTGTCGCCGACATTRTCGGCGATGGTGGCCGGGTTGCGCGGATCGTCTTCAGGGATACCGGCTTCGACCTTGCCGACGAGATCGCCGCCAACGTCGGCGCCTTTGGTGAAGATGCCGCCGCCGAGACGGGCGAAGATCGAGATCAGCGAAGCGCCGAAGCCGAGCGAGACCAGCGAGTCGATGACAATGCGGTCGTTGGGTTGCAGGCCCATGAAATGGGTCAGGATGAGATAGTAGATCGAGACGCCGAGCAGCGCCAAGCCAGCCACCAGCATGCCGGTGATGGCGCCCGACTTGAAGGCGATGTCCAGACCGGCGGCGAGGCTGTTGGAAGCCGCCTGGGCCGTGCGCACATTGGCCCGCACCGAAACATGCATGCCGATGAAGCCGGCGGCGCCCGACAGGACGGCGCCGATCAGGAAGCCGATCGCGGCGGTAATGGAAAGCAGCCACCAAGCGAGCACGAGCACGACCACGCCGACGATGGCGATGGTGGTGTACTGGCGCGCCAGATAGGCTTGCGCGCCTTCGCGGATGGCMGCGGAGATTTCCTGCATGCGTGCATTGCCCTGATCGGCCGCAAGGACCGAACGTGTCGCCCAGATGGCGTAAAGGACAGAAAGCAAGCCGCAGGCGATGACGGCGTAAAGTATGGTCATTGCCGAATTTTCCTCGATTGCTGGCCCAAAAGAACCCCTCCCTGGGCCGTTGAGACAAAGACCGGAATCCGCGCACGGAATCCACCTCTTCGCACCGGTGTATGCGAAACAGGGCTCGGAACGTCAAGATATTGTTCGGTTTTTGCCCGGCTTTCRCCGAAAAGACAAAAGCCGCGGCGACCCTGCCGGCATGGCCCTTGATTTAGATCGATTGAAATGACGCAAGGGGATCATGCCGACAAGACCACCACATGCCCCGGGGACTACTCCGCCTCGCGCCCCATCCGCCGCGCCGCATAGCGCTCGACCGCCGACAGCCCGTCATAGATCAGCACGGCAAGGGCCGCCACGATCAGGCCGCCCTGCAGGATGAAAGCGAGATTGTTGGACAGCAGGCCAGCGATAATCACCTCGCCCAACGTCTTGGCAGCCACCGTCGAGCCGATGGTGGCGGTGGCAAGGCCGATGACAACCGACAACCGGATGCCGCCCAGGATGATCGGTGCGCTGAGCGGCAACTCGACCTTGGTGAGCCTTTGCCAGCCGGTCATGCCGGCGCCACGCGCAGCCTCCATCACATTGGCCGGCAGCGTCGTCAGCCCGGTCAGCGCGTTCTCGAAGATCGGCAGCAGGCCATAGAGAAACAGCGCGATCAGCGTCGGCCATTCGCCAAAACCTACTGCCGGAACGGCAAGCGCCAGCACCGCCACCGGCGGAAAGGTCTGGCCAATGTTGACCAGGCTACGCGACAGCGGCAGGAATTCCGCCCCAACGGGCCTCGTGACCAGGATGGCAAGCGCGACGGCAACGATGGTTGCAGCCACAGTGGCGATCAGCACGGTGCCCAGATGCAACAGCGTCAAGGTCAGCAGGCTGCCCTGATTGTAGATCACCGGCGCATTGTTCTCTGTCAACGGTTTCAGCAACGGCTCGAACCAGCCGGGGTTGGTGAGGAAGGCGACGAGCAGCGCTGCAAGGGCAAGTCGCAGCAGCGCCGGCAGCCAGGCTTTCATGCCGGCCTCGCCGCGCGCTTGACCAGCCCGTCCACCGTGACCCGGCCGAGCGGCTTGCCATCGGCGCCTTTCACCGGCAGCGCCGGCCGGCCCGACCAGAGGAGTTCAGCCAGCGCATCGCGCTGGCTGGCATCGCCAGGGATTGCCTCCCCTTCCGCAGAGCCGATTTCCACCGCATCGCGAACCCGGCCGAGCGACAACAGCCTGAACGGCCTTTCGCTGGCGCCGACCAGGGTCTCGACGAAGCTGCTGGCCGGGTTCGCCAGGATCTCGGCGGGTTTGGCGTATTGCACCAGCTTGCCGGCATCCATCACCGCGATCTTGTCGCCCATGTGCACGGCCTCTTCCATGTCGTGGGTGACGAGGATGATGGTGGTGCCGAAGCGCTTCTGGATCGCCAGCAGGTCTTCCTGCGCCTTGGTGCGGATGATCGGGTCGAGCGCGCCGAACGGCTCGTCCATCAAAAGCACGTTGGGCTCGGCGGCGAGCGCGCGGGCGACGCCGACGCGCTGCTGCTGGCCACCGGACAGTTCGTGCGGATAGCGTGGCCCGTAAGCCTGCGGATCGAGCTGGTAGAGCGTCATCAACTCATCGACGCGGGCGTCGATGCGGGCTTTGTCCCAGCCGAGCAGCACCGGCACGGTGGCAATGTTCTGCGCCACGGTGCGATGCGGAAACAGGCCGTGGCCCTGGATGGCATAGCCGATGCTGCGGCGCAGTTCGTAACCGGGCACCGAACGATTGTCGGCGCCGTCGAGCTTGATGATGCCTGATGTCGGTTCGACCAGCCGGTTGATCATGCGCAGCAGCGTCGTCTTGCCCGAACCGGAGGTGCCGACAATGACGCAAACCGTGCGCGGCTCGATGACCATCGATACGTCGTCGACCACCGTTGTCGCGTCATAAACCTTGGTAATGCCTTCGATCTCGATCATGCCGTTTCAACCCTGCGCTTGGTGGCAGTCATTTCGATCACCGCGTCGAGGATGATGGCGGCGGCRAAGGCGAGCGCSACCGTCGGCACCRCRCCGAGCAGCACCAGRTCCATCGCCGTCTGGCCGACRCCCTGGAASACRAACACGCCGAARCCGCCGCCGCCGATCAGGGCGGCGATGGTGGCAAGGCCGATATTCTGCACCAGCACGATGCGGATGCCGGTGAGGATCACCGGRAARGCCAGCGGAAACTCGACRCCGAACAGGCGCTGGCGGTCGGTCATGCCCATGCCACGCGCCGCGTCGTTGGCGGCACGCGGCACGCCGGCGAGACCGACCACSGTGTTGGCCACCACCGGCAGCAGCGARTAGAGRAACAGSGCGACAAAGGCRGGYGCMGTRCCRATRCCGCGAATGCCGAGCGCGGCCGCCCCCGGCACGTGGATGGAGACCCAGCCGAGCGGCGCGATCAGCAGGCCAAACAGCGCGATCGAGGGAATGGTCTGGATGATGTTGAGCACGTTGAGCACGCCGGCCCGCAGCCTTTCGACGCGGTGGCACAGGATGCCGAGCGGCAGGCCGACGATGACCGCGGCGGCCAGCGAACCGAGCGCCAGCGTCACATGCTTGGTGCCTTCGGCCCAGAAACTGTCGGCGCGGTTGAAATATTCTTTCAGGATCGACAGATTGTCCCAGCTTCCCGACATCAACAGCAGGCCGATCGCCAAAGCCGCAACGACAAGCACGCCAACTCGCGCCAAGGGCGACAGGTTCAGCCTTGTCAGCACGTCAGCCAACACAATCGTGAAGGCAAAAATCAGTATCCAGAAACCGGAAGCGGGGGACACTCTGGCGAAGGTGTTGCCAGCCGGCGTGAGAAATGTGCCGGCGACGCCGATCAACAGCGCGAGTGCGACAAGTGCCACCACGCTGGCGGCGAGGCGCAGCACGAGCGGTGTCCTGAACAGAGCTATGAGCGCAGCGGCGACGATGACGGCGAACAGCAACCATCCTGTGGTTGCCGGCAACGCCTCAAGAATCGAGCGCGCCTGACCCGGCACGATGCGGTTGGCGCGGAACGTGGCGAAGGGGGCGAGGAACGCCGCATAGGCCGCGATCGCCGCGATGACCACGCCGAGCTTGTCGAAGCGGATATTCRCGCCCTCCCCCGTCGGTCGTTCCGGCGCGCCACGCGAGCGGCGCGCCGGAATCGTCCTACTTCAGAAAGCCATTCTTCTTCAGGAAGTCCTCGGCGACGCCCTTGACCGGCTCGCCGCCGACCTGCACGCGGCCGTTCAGCTCCTGCAGCGTGACGAGGTCGAGCTTGGCGAAGACCGGCTTCAGCAGTGTCTCGATCTCCGGATGTTCCTTGAGCACGGATTCGCGGATGATCGGCGCCGGCTGGTAGACCGGCTGCACGCCCTTGTCGTCCTCAAGCACGACCAGGCCGGACGGCGCGATGCCACCGTCGGTGCCATAGACCATGGCGGCGTTGGCACCGCTGGTCTGGTTGGCCGCGGCGGCGATGGTCGCCGCCGTGTCGCCACCGGAGAGCGTGATCAACTGCTCGGGCTTCAGCTTGAAGCCATAGGTGGTCTGGAAGGCCGGCAGTGCCGCCGCCGAATTGACGAATTYGGCCGAGGCCGCCAGCACCACCTGGCCGCCGCCGGCGACATACTTGCCGAAGTCGGAAAGCGTGGCGAGCTTGTTGGCGTCAGTCACTTCCTTGCGCAGCGCGATCGCCCAGGTGTTGTTGGCCGGCGCCGGCGACAGCCAGACGATCTTGTTGGCGTCATAGTCGAGCTTCTTGGCCGTCTCATAGGCCTTGGCGGCATCCTTCCAGACCGGRTCRTCGGCCTTYTCGAAGAAGAAGGCGGCATTGCCKGTGTATTCSGGATAGATGTCGATCTCGCCRGCGGTGATCGCCTTGCGCACCACCGGCGTGCCRCCGAGCTGGATGCGGTCKGTGGTCTTGATGTTATTGGCGTTGAGAACGAGTTGGATGATGTTGCCGAGCACGCCRCCCTCGGTATCGATCTTCGAGGAGACGACCACCTGAGCACTGGCGGAAGCCGCTGTGATGGCCAGCGCCAATGCCGCGCCGGCGAAAACCTTGACTGAAAACATTGTGAAAACCCCTTGCTGTGAACCGGAATGCGGTGGCCGCATATGAGCATGGCTTCAACGGCCAGTCGGGGCACACGGTTTCATAACAATAGGTACAGACGCAATAATTTTGTTTCGGCGCGGCAAATTCAACTGAAGCAATCCTGACAGCATCATGTCAGATCGACAGCAGTTCCAGGATCAGGCGCTCGCCTTGCGCAGAGCCGTCATCTTGAGCGCGCCGAGTGCGACGAAGCACAGAACGGTGACCGGAAAGATCATCCAGTTCAGCATCTCCCAGCCGAAGGCGTTGTAGACCATGCCCGACAGCAGCGACGCGCAGGCGACAGAGCCGAACAGGACGAAGTCGTGAAAACCCTGCACCTTGCCCTTTTCCGACGGCCGGTAGCTGGCCGCCACCATAGCGGTGGCGCCGATGAAGCTGAAATTCCAGCCAAGGCCGAGCAGGATCAGCGACGTCCAGAATTGCCACAGCGCCAGCCCCGACAATGCGACAATGGCGCAGCCGATGAGCAGGATCAGGCCGACAGCGACAATGCGCTCGGCGCCGAAGCGATGGATCAGCGAGCCGGTGAAGAAGCTCGGCGCGAACATCGCCATGACGTGCCATGAGATGCCCAGCGTCGCATCATCTTCCGACAGGCCGCAGCCGACCATGGCCAGCGGTGCGCCAGTCATGACGAAGCTCATCAGCGCATAGCTGCCGACAGCGCAAAACAGCGCGGCGACGAAGCGCGGTTTGGTGACGATTTCGGACAACGGTCTGGCATCGCCTTCGGCGATGTCGACCTTACTCTCGGCCTTCGCCGGCAGGCGCAGAAACGATAGGATAAAGGCGCCAACCGCGGCCAGCGGCAGAATGGAAGCGAACGAGCCGGCAAACATCACCGGCGCGAACAGTTCACGGGTGAAGATGACGATCTGCGGCCCAAGGACGGCGGTGATGATCCCGCCGGCCAGCACGAAGGAGATGGCGCGCGCCTTGAACTCCGGCGGCGCATTGTCGGCGGCGGCGAAGCGGAACTGCTGGACGAAGGCGCCACCGATGCCGATCACCAGCAGCGCAAATGCGAAGAGCCAGAAGCTGCCGTGGAAAAGCGCCAGTGTGGCAATCAGGCCGCCAAGCGCGGTGACGACGGTTCCGGTCATGAAGCCGCCACGCTGGCCCAGCCAGCGGATAATGGCCGCGGCCGGCAAGGCGCCGAGCGCCACGCCAAGGTTGAAGCCGGTGATCGGCGCCGTCGCCAGCGATTTGTCGGCACCGAGCAGGTATTGCCCGGCCAACGCGCCCATCGAAATGGCGATGGGCGCCGCCGAGCCGATGATCGCCTGCGAGGCGGCCAGGATCAGCGCGGTGCGCCGCGCATCCCTAGGCCGCTCGACGGCGATGGCCGTCACGATGCGTCCTTGCCGCGCCCCTCGCCGCGCACCCGGCGTGACACGCGGTCGAGCACGGCATTGACCAGCTTCGGCTCGTCTTCCTCGTARAASGCCTTGGCGATRTCGACATATTCCGAAACGATGACSGCCACCGGCACGTCTTCACGCTTCATCAATTCATAGACGCCGGCACGCAGGATGGCGCGCAGCGTCGAATCGAGCCTCGACAGCGGCCAGTCCTCGGTCAGCGCCTGGCGAATGATTGGATCGATATTCTTCTGGTCCTCGACGACGCCGGCSAGGATGGCGCGRAACCAYTGSGCRTCSGCCTCGCGRTAGAGCGCGCCGTCRACTTCCTTGCCGAGSCGRAASGCCTCRTAYTCGGCKGTGATYTCGAWSACRCCGCTGCCGGCRACRTCCATCTGATAGAGCGCCTGMACGGCSGCMAGACGGGCGGCGCCRCGCTTGTTGGCGTGGCGCACCGCGGGCTGTCCGGGCGAAGCAGGCTCGCTCACGATCGCGCTCCGAATTGTTCCTTCAGCGCAATCATGGTCAGCGCCGCACGCGCGGCAAAGCCGCCCTTGTCGCCTTCCGAGCGCTTGGCCCGCGTCCATGCCTGTGCATCGTTCTCGGTGGTCAGGATGCCGTTGCCGATGCAGACCGAGTCCTGCACGGACAGGTCCATGAGCGCACGGCTGGATTCATTGGCGACGATGTCGAAATGATAGGTGTCGCCGCGAACGACGGTGCCGAGCGCAACGAAACCGTCGTAATTTGTGCCGCCCTCCGCCGCGCCGTCCAGCGCGAAGGTGATCACCGCGGGAATTTCGAGCGAACCTGGAACGGTGACGACGTCGTAGGTCGCGCCCGCTTCATCGAGCGCGSTTGTSGCGCCGTCGAGCAGCGCGTCGGCAAGRTCGTCGTGAAARCGCGCTTCGACAATCAGCAGATGCGCCTTCGCCTTCGGACGAATGAAGGCTTTGCCGTGTTGGGATGTGCCTGCCATAAAAATCTCCGGGGGGTTGCCGGTGACTTAGGCCGAAGCCGCGGAGTTCGCAAGCTTTGTCGGAAGGCCAGGTCCAATTTCCGGACGGCTGCAGTGCCTAGCGACTTAGACGGTTCGTCGCCCCTGCCGAGCGACAAAGACCATGATGTCGTCAAACATCGCTTCGAAGAAACCGTGAGCGCCTTCGGCTTGGCGAAGTTCGCCAACAAGTTCCAAACAGAATCCATATGGATCGCACCGTGGACGCGCGCGATATGGCCCAATCCTGTGATGGAAATCCTTCGGACATCCGGATCGGGAGAACGGGCGTATTTGAAGCAAACAGCTTGCGCAAAACGCCAGTCGTCGTGCCACGAGATGCTGAGTATCGCCCGGATCCGCTCCTCGACATCATCGGAAAGCAGATCTTTGTAGGTCTTGGAGCTGTCGAGGTCTCTGACCGCTTCGTAGACAAGGTTTTCAGTATCTTCGATCAATTTGCTGCCTTCGGGACGGCTCGCGGAATATTGACCATGTGACCGCTACAAGCCCTCTTTCGCCGCCTCCGCCAGCCGCGCGGCGTAGCGGGCCATGGTGTCGATCTCGAGGTTGACGCGGTCGCCGGCCTTGCGCTCGCCCCAGGTGGTCACAGTCAGCGAGTGGTGGATCAACAGCACGTCGAAGCGGGTGCCTTCGACCTTGTTGACGGTGAGCGAGGTGCCGTCGAGCGCCACGGAGCCTTTCGGCGCAATGAATTTCGCCAGATGGCGCGGCGCCTCCAGCGTGAAGCGCACTGCATCGCCCTCATCCTTGCGCTCGACGATCTCGGCGGTGCCGTCGACATGGCCAGACACGATGTGGCCGCCGAGCTCGTCGCCGATCTTCAGCGCCCGCTCGAGATTGACCTTGCTGCCGGATTTCCAGATCGAAGCCGTGGTCAGCCGCAAGGCTTCTTCCCAGGCCTCGACCTCGAACCAGCGCGCATTCGAGCCATGGTCAGGCAAAGCCGTGACCGTCAGGCAGACGCCGCCGCAGGAGATCGAGGCGCCGATGGCGATGGTCGCGGGATCATAGGCGGTGTCGATGCGCAAGCCGACGCCTTCGCTGAGCGGCTTGACGACCGCGACGGTGCCGATATCGGTGACAATTCCGGTAAACATCGATGCTATCTTCCCGTTTTGACCTTGTCCGAAAACCGGGTCCCACTTTTCGGGATCATGGTCTAGAGGTCTCTTACCCACTCGGCGTAACTGTCTTCACCAAAGCGCATCTCGCGCAGCTTGCGAAAGCCTGCCGGGATATGGTCAGCGTCGATCGGCGATGCAATGCCGCCCTCGCCGATCGCTTCCGGCCCCTGGAACAGCACGATGCGGTCGACCAGCCCATCGGCCAGGAAAGCGCTGGCCACCTTGGCGCCGCCCTCGACCAGCACGCTTGCCATGCCGAGTGCCGCCAGATCCTCGAGCAGTTCCGGCAATGCCACGCCGCCTTCATGCGTTTCGGTGCCGATGAAGCGCACGCCGGCGCGTTCGAGCGCCGCCCGCCGATGCGGATCGGCCTCCAGGCAAGCAGCGACGTAGAGCGGCACGCGATCCACGCCCGAGGCCAGTTTCGAGGACTCCGGCAGCCTGATCTGCCGGTCGAGCACGATGCGTGCCGGCGAACGGTTCTCCAGCCCCGGCAAGCGCACCGTCAGCGCCGGATCATCCTCCAGCGCCGTGCCGATGCCGACCAGGATGCCGTCAGCCTCGGCCCGCATCAGGTAGACTTCGCGCCGCGCGATATCGCCTGTAATCGCAACCYGGCCGGCGCCTTCCCTGCCGATCTTGCCGTCACTGGAAAGCGCAAGCTTCAGAATCACTTCCGGGCGCTTGCTCAGCGACCGAATGAGATAACCGGCCATCTGCTCGGCGGCTTCGCCAGCCAACACCTTTTCGACCACCTCGATACCGGCGGCGCGCAGGATGGCATAGCCTTTGCCGGAGACGCGCGGATCGGGATCGCTGGCAGCCCCCACGACGCGCGCAATGCCGGCATTGACCAGCGCATTGGCGCAAGGCGGGGTGCGGCCGTGGTGGGCACAAGGTTCGAGCGTGACATAGGCGGTGGCACCACGCGCGAGTTCGCCCGCCTCGGCCAGCGCCTCTGTCTCGGCATGCGGTCGGCCGCCGACTGCGGTGACACCGGTGCCGACGATCATCGGTCCAGCGCCGTCGTCGCGCACGATCACTGTACCGACTGAAGGGTTGGTCGAGGTCCTGCCGGCATTGCGGCGCGACAGCCTCAGCGCCGCAGCCATGAAACGGCGATCAAGGGCTGCCT
The DNA here is from genome assembly GCF_056402975.1 of Mesorhizobium sp. P3_A9. Taxonomy (NCBI): domain Bacteria; kingdom Pseudomonadati; phylum Pseudomonadota; class Alphaproteobacteria; order Hyphomicrobiales; family Phyllobacteriaceae; genus Mesorhizobium; species Mesorhizobium sp. P3_A9. The sequence continues at coordinate 12,309 of NZ_JBFUGJ010000113.1, forward strand.
GTTCAGCCTCGCTACGCTGCGATCCTGCCATGCTCAGCCGGCTTCCTCTTCATTGCTCTTGTCTTCGTCGCCCTTCAATTCGCCCAGCAGCTCATGGAAGTCCTTGGCCTCGCGGAAATTGCGGTAGACCGAGGCGAAGCGCACATAGGCGACGTCGTCGAGYGAYTTCAGCGCYTCCATGACCAGCYKGCCGACCTCACCGGAAGCCACTTCGGTCTCGCCGGAGCTTTCGAGCTGGCGCACGATACCGGTCACGGCGCGATCGATGCGCTCGGGATCGACATTGCGCTTGCGCACCGCGATCTCGACCGAGCGCAGCAACTTATCGCGGTCGAACGGCACTTTCCGGCCCGACTTCTTGACCACGACCAGATCGCGCAACTGGACGCGCTCGAAGGTGGTGAAACGGCCGCCGCAATCGGGGCAGACACGCCGCCTGCGGATCGCCGCGCCGTCCTCGGCGGGGCGCGAATCCTTCACCTGCGTATCTTCGGACTGGCAATAGGGACAGCGCATGAAAAGCCTTGGGTTCGCGAATCTGATGAGGCGAAAGGCTTAGAGCCTTTCCGGCCTGGATTGAAGCGGTTCCGTTTCTTCAGAGATAGCGAGGCGCGAGGAAGATTGCCAGCGCGGCCACCAGCCAGACGGCGATGCCGCCGACCACAGCCAGGCGATAGTCGACCTTGTCGATGAACAACCAGCAGGCGCCGAGGAAGGCGAGATAGGCCGGAATTGTCTTCATACCGGCAAGGCAGGCATCGCGAAAACCGCCCTGATCACCCCCGGCGCCCACGGCGAGCAAGGCAATGACGGCAAAGGTCGGCGCCAGCGGCAGAATCCCGGGCAGGACATTGCCCCGCTTGGACGCCCAGACGATCAGCGCCGTCACCAGCCCGCCGACCACGCCCTTCCAGACAATGTCCATCCGCGCCCCCTATTCCGACCCGGCCGTCCGCGTCACGGCGCGACGTCCTTGGTCGGGAAGCCGCAGGACGTTCCGAGGTTGCGGTAGGCCTTGGTGAAGCCATCCATCGGGATGCTGGCGACAACGTTCTTGCCGAAAGTCACATCGAGCGAGATGACCTGGCGCATGGCGCGCAACAGGGCGAGACTGGTCTTGGCCTGATTGTCGACCGTCCAGCTCGGACGGCCGATGACGGCGTCGTTGGAATAAACCGTTGCCGAAACCTTGACTCCGGGATCGCCGAACGTCGCCGCGATCTTCTTGCCGGTCGGCAGCTGCTTGTTGTCGACGGTCAGCATGATGGCCGGATAGGCATCCGGCGGCAGCGCATCGCCGGTCGAGATCGACAAGGTCAGCGTGCCCGAATTGCCGCTCGCATCGAAGAACGCCGTCGAAGCCGCACAAGTCTTGCTCGCATCCTGACCGGTGTCGAGCACATCGACGATGGTTGTCCATTTGCCGAAGGTGCTGGTGGCAGGCGCCTCCGGGGCGGGCTGCGTCTGCGCCAAGGCAGATCCGCAAACGGCCAGCCAGCCGGCGACGCCGAGTGAGGCGGGACAAAAATTGCGCATCATCAAGTCTCCAGTTCCATGCGTCACCCGATCAGGGGTGACGCAGTGCCGGCGAATAAAAGATGACGCATCGCGCCCGGTCAATCGAGATAAGGATGGTCAACCGAGATAAGGATAGAGCGGAAAACGATCGGTCAGCGCCACGACCTTGGCCTTGACCGCSGCYTCGACCGCGGCRTTGCCCTCGTCCGAATTGGCGACCTTGAGACCATCCAGCACTTCCGCGATCAGCTTGCCGATCTCGCGGAATTCGGCCTGGCCGAAGCCGCGCGTGGTGCCGGCCGGCGTGCCGAGGCGCACGCCCGAGGTGACGAAAGGCTTTTCCGGATCGAAGGGGATGCCGTTCTTGTTGCAGGTGATGTTGGCGCGGCCAAGGGCTGCCTCGGCGCGCTTGCCGGTGGCATTCTTGGGGCGCAGGTCGACCAGCATCAGATGGTTGTCGGTGCCCCCGGAGACGATGTCGAGCCCCGTCTCCTTGAGGCTCGAAGCCAGCGCCTTGGCGTTGGCGGTCACACTCTCGGCATAGAGCTTGAAGCTCGGCTTGAGCGCCTCGCCGAAGGCCACCGCCTTGGCGGCGATGACATGCATCAGCGGGCCGCCCTGCAGGCCGGGGAACACGGCCGAGTTCATCTTCTTGGCAATGTCCTCGTCATTGCACAGGATCATGCCGCCGCGCGGACCGCGCAGCGATTTGTGGGTGGTGGTCGTCACCACATGCGCATGCGGCAGCGGCGACGGATGCACGCCACCGGCGACGAGGCCGGCGATGTGCGCCATGTCGACCATCAGATAGGCGCCGACCGCATCGGCGATCTCGCGAAAGCGCTTCCAGTCCCAGATGCGCGAATAGGCGGTGCCGCCGGCCAGGATCAGCTTCGGCTTGGTCTCATGCGCGGTCTTTTCGATCGCGTCCATGTCGAGCAGATGGTCTTCCTTGCGCACGCCATAGGAGACGACCTTGAACCACTTGCCGCTCATGTTGACCGGCGAGCCGTGGGTGAGATGGCCACCGGAATTGAGGTCGAGGCCCATGAAGGTGTCGCCGGGCTGCAGCAGCGCCAGGAACACCGCCTGGTTCATCTGGCTGCCCGAATTCGGCTGGACGTTGGCGAAATTGCAGCCGAACAGCTTCTTCGCCCGCTCGATGGCCAGTTCCTCGGCCACGTCGACGAACTGGCAGCCGCCATAGTAGCGCTTGCCCGGATAGCCCTCGGCATATTTGTTGGTCATGATCGACCCCTGCGCCTCGAGCACCGCACGGGAAACGATGTTTTCCGAGGCGATCAGCTCGATCTCATGGCGCTGGCGACCGAGTTCGTTGCGGATGGCGCCGAAAATCTCCGGATCGGCGTCTTCCAGCGTGGTTTCGAAGAAGGATTCGAATTTGTTCGACACTGCCGCTGCTGTTGCCATGGCCTGAAAATCCTCCGGTTCGGGGGCTATTTGCTTATGCATATCGTTGCCCCAAAACCGCTGCACAGCTTCGGGCGACATGCATTGCCGCGCCATTAACACAGTTGTTTTCGACCCGCCACGTTTGCAGCGCGAAATTTGCTGGCCGGTTTGCGGCAGAGCCTGCAAATCCACAGCCCCTGTGCATAGCCGGTTCTATTTCCGCGCCTGCCTGCCGTTCAAAAGGGCCTCCGTCAGGGTGATCTCTGTGAACAGCGCTCGCGCCGTGTGATCATTGATCTCGCCGCGCTGAAGCATGGCGCGCACGGCAGTGCGTTCTGCCTCGATGCCGGCAAGTCGCATTTCGAGCTCCACCCGCCCTGCCTCGCGCGCCTCGGCTCGGGCTTCATCGGCTTCGTCGGAGGTGGCGATGCGGCGCCGATAGCCGGCAACGATGTTTTCGGCGGCGACAAGTCTGGCGCTGGGCACCTCGCGGTCATCGTCGCTGCTGCCCGCCATGCTCTCGATGCGGGCGATTGCCACATTGGCAGCGCCGACACGCGCCCGGCGCTCCTCGGCGGCACCTGCATCCTCGCCCGGCTCGACCAGGCCGCGCGCGATCACCGGCAAGGCCAGGCTGGCGATGACCAGGGAGCAGATGATGACGCCGGCGGCGAGGAAGATAACCAAGTCCCGCGCAGGGAACGGCGACCCATCCTGCAGAGCCAGCGGCAGCGACAATATGCCGGCCAGCGTGATGGCGCYACGCACGCCCGCCACCGAGCCGGCGAGCCGCACGCGCAGACCGAATGGTTCGACCTCGCGCTTGCCGAGCCGCGCCGCGATCGCCGCCGCGATGTCGCCAACCCAGATCCAGACGAAGCGGAGCGCGATCAGGCAGAACGTCAGCGCCACCACGGTCAGCACCGGCTGGATGATTGGATAGTGGCCCGTGAGTTCCGGCGGCACCTTGCGGATGATTTCGGGTAGCTGCAGGCCGAGCACGATGAACAGTGCGCCGTTGAAGACGAAGGAAAACGTCGTCCAAAGCGASATCGTCTGCATGCGCGCCGAGACGCCGAGRWARCGGAAAATGCCGGWGCYGCCGGTSAGMAGACCAGCGGTCACCGCCGCCAGGATGCCCGACGCCCCGAAATGTTCGGCGCCGAGATAGGCGACGAAGGGCAGCAGGATGGTGATCAGCACCTGCGCCTCGGCCGGCACGCCGCCGATGCGGTTCAAGAGYTGCAGCGYCTTGGCGGCGACGAACAGCGCCGCAACGCCGGCCAGGATGCCAACCGCTACGGCGTAGAGAAAACTCAGCGAAGCGGCAGCAAAGGAAAAGCTGCCGGTCAATGCCGCCGCCACGGCRAAGCGGAACATGACCAGGCCCGACGCRTCGTTGAGCAGCGACTCGCCTTCCAGAATGTGCATCAGCCGCGCCGGAACAACGTTCCTGTCGACGATCGAGGACACTGCTACCGCATCGGTCGGCGACAGCACTGYGGCGAGTGCGAAGGCAACGACCAGCGGAATGCTCGGCACCAGCCAGTGCAAGGC
>NZ_JBFUGJ010000114.1:0-16745 GCF_056402975.1 Mesorhizobium sp. P3_A9
CTCAAGAGCGGCGCCGGCTTCGTCTGGCTGCAGCGGCAGCTGACGCCCAAGCAGCAGGCCGACATCATGCAGCTCGGCATTCCCGGTTTCGGCTTCCGCACGGAGAAGCGCCGTTTCTATCCGAGCGGCGAAACCTCGTCCTATATTGTCGGTCTGACCAACATCGACAATCAGGGCATCTCCGGCATGGAGAAATATATCGATGAGCAGGGGCTGAGCGACCTGCAGGCGTCGGGCCTGGCGGTGGCCAAGGATCTCAAGCCGGTGAAGCTTTCGATCGATCTGCGCGTCCAGCATGTGGTGCGCGACGAGATCGCGGCCGGCCTGGAGCGCTACCGCGCCATCGGCGCCGGCGCCGTCGTGCTCAACGTAAAGACCGGCGAAGTCGTGGCCATGGCCTCGGTGCCGGATTTTGATCCGAACAATCCTTACAATGCACAGGAAAAGGACCGGCTGAACCGGATGTCGGCGGGCCTCTATGAGATGGGCTCGACCTTCAAGAGCTTCACCTCGGCCATGGCGCTCGATTCCGGCAAGGCGAACATGAATAGCCGTTTCGACGCTTCTCATCCAATCCGCGTCGGCCATCAGGCCATTCACGATTTCCACGGCAAGAACCGTGTGCTGTCGCTGCCGGAAGTGTTCCTCTATTCGTCCAACATCGGGTCGGCCAGGGAGGCCGAACTGGTCGGCATCGAGGGGCACCGGGAATTCCTGCATCGCCTTGGCATTCTGGAAAGAATGCAGACCGAACTGCCGGAGGTCGCGCGCCCGACCGAACCGAAGGTCTGGAAACAGGTCAATTCATTCACCATCGCCTTCGGCCACGGCGTGTCGACGACGCCGCTGCAGGCAGCTGTCGGCTGCGCGGCGCTGATGAATGGCGGCTTCCTGATGAACCCGACCTTCCTGGTGCGCACGCAGGAGGAAGCGATGGCCGCCGCCAAGAAAGTGGTGAGCGAAAAGACGGTCGAGGGCATGCGCTACCTTTATTCGCTCAACGCCGAAAAGGGCTCGGCCAGAAACGCCAGAGTTCCCGGCTACCGCGTCGGCGGCAAGACCGGAACGGCCGAGAAGGTCATCAACGGCCGCTACTCGAAGGAGTTGAATTTCAACACCTTCGTTGCCGCCTTCCCGATGGATGACCCGCAATATCTGGTGTTCACGATTGCCGACGCTCCGCATCCGGAAAAGCCCGGGATGACAGACGTCGCCGCCAACAATGCGGGTGTCATGGCCGGCAATATCATCCGGCGTTCAGCCGCCATGCTTGGCGTGAAGCCAGATTTCAGCCATGAAAATGGTGCAACGCTGGTTTCCTATCAGTGATTCTTAGGGCGCGCCGGCAACTGCGCGCTATTTTGTTGCGGTGAACGGGACTCGATGAAGCTCAAAGATCTAACCGGTATCCTGCCAGTCGAAGGAACAGCTTCCGCCGATCTGGAGGTTACCGGGATTTCGTCCGATTCCCGCCAGGTAAAACCCGGCGTTCTCTTCTTCGCGCTTGCCGGAACCAAGGCCGACGGCGCGGCCTATGCCGCCGATGCGGCCGCGCGTGGCGCGCTGGCGATCGTGACAGGCAAGGGCAACTCCGTCGCAGGACTGCCGGTTCCCGTGCTGGCGGTCGATGACCCGCGCCTGGCGCTGGCGCTGAGCGCGTCCCGCTATTTCGGCAAGCAGCCGCAGACCATGGTCGCGGTGACCGGCACCAGCGGCAAGACCTCGGTCGCCGCCTTCACCAGGCAGATCTGGGAGCAGGCGGGCTATGAAGCGGCTTCGATCGGCACCACCGGTGTGGTGGCGCCCGGCCGCAACGAGTATGGCTCGCTGACCACGCCCGATCCGGTCGCCCTGCACCAATTGTTGCGGGAATTGGCCGACGCCGGCGTCACCCATGCTTCGATGGAAGCTTCCAGCCATGGGCTCGACCAGCGCCGCCTCGATGGCGTGAAGCTGGCGGCGGGCGGCTTCACCAATCTTGGCCGCGACCATATGGATTATCATCCGACGGTCGAGGATTATCACCGCGCCAAACTGCGCCTGTTCGACACGTTGCTGCCGAAAGGCGCGCCGGCGGTCATTTTTGCAGACGATCCGTGGTCAGCGCCGACGATCCAGGCGGCGAAGGCCGCCGGGCTCGAGGTGCTGACAGTTGGCCGCCATGGCGATTTCCTGACGCTGAAGCGGGTCGAGCACGAGCGCCATCGCCAGCGTGCCGAAGTCGAGGCCGAGGGCGTGCTTTACGAAATCGACCTGCCGCTGGCCGGCGATTTCCAGATTTCGAATGCGCTGGTTTCGGCCGGCCTTGCCATTTCCACGGGAACACCTGTCGCCAAGGCCTTGGCCGCATTGGAAAAATTGAAGGGCGCGCCGGGCCGGCTCGATCTCGTCGGCACCACTGCCAGGGGTGCGCCGGTCTATGTCGACTACGCCCACAAGCCCGATGCGCTGGAAAACGTGCTGGCGTCGGTGCGCCCATTCACCACTGGCCGCGTCATGGTCGTGTTCGGTTGTGGCGGCGACCGTGACCGGGGAAAAAGACCGATCATGGGCGAGATCGCGACCCGGCTTGCCGATGTCGTCATCGTCACCGACGACAATCCGCGCTCCGAAGTGCCCGAGACCATCCGTGCCGCCATCATGGCTGCTGCCCCTGGCGCCATCGAGATCGGCGACCGGCGCAAGGCGATCCATGAGGCTGTCGGCATGCTGCATGCCGGCGACACGCTGATCGTGGCCGGCAAGGGCCACGAGGAAGGCCAGACGATCGGCTCCGAGACTTTGCATTTTTCCGACCACGAGGAAGTCCGCGCCGCGCTACGGGAGCGTGCCGCATGAGCCTTCTGTGGACCTCCGAGGCGCTGGTTGCCGCCATGGATGGGCGACCGCTCGGCCCTATGCCCGAGGGCATATCGGGCATTTCGATCGACAGCCGCAGCTTGCAGCCCGGTGACGCCTTCTTCGCCATCAAGGGCGAGGCGATGGACGGTCATGACTTCGCCACCGCGGCCATCAAGGCCGGCGCAGGCGTGCTGGTGGTGGCGGAAGGCAGGCTGCCGTCGCTTGGCCGCCTGACGGCGCCTATCATCGTCGTAGAGGACGTGCTGGCCGCACTGGAAAAGCTCGGTGTCGCCTCGCGCGCGCGTTCGCAGGCCAAGATCATCGCGGTCACCGGTTCGGCCGGCAAGACCACCACCAAGGAAGCGCTGCGCCACGTGCTGTCGGCCGTCGGCAAGGTGCATGCCTCGGCGCAGTCCTTCAACAACCATTGGGGCGTGCCGCTGACGCTAGCGCGCATGCCGGATGATTGCGACTACGCCGTGTTCGAGATCGGCATGAACCATCCCGACGAGATCCGGCCGCTGGTGAAGATGGTGCGGCCGCATGTCGCCATCGTCACCATGATCGCGGCCGCGCATCTCGGCTTCTTCCGCAATCTCGACGAGATCGCCAAGGCCAAGGCCGAGATTTTCGAAGGGCTGGAGCCCGAAGGTGCTGCCGTCCTCAATCGCGACGATGCGCGCTTCAAGCTTCTCGACAAGATGGCGCATGCCGCCGGCGTCGAGCATGTCTACGGTTTCGGCGAGAATGCGCGCTCGACCTTCAAACTCACCAAATGCGAATTGCATGCCGACCATTCCGACATCGCCGCCAGGATCGGCGGCCATGACATGATCGCCCGCATCGGTGCGCCCGGCCGGCATATGGTGCAGAACGTGCTGGCGGTGCTGGGTGCGGCGCGGCTGGTCGGCGCCGATCTCGACAAGGTGGCAATCGCGCTTGCGGATCTCTCGGCCGAGCGCGGCCGTGGCAAGCGCCATGTGCTGCGGCACCCCGGTGGACTGATCACGCTGATCGACGAGAGCTACAACGCCAATCCGGCCTCGATGGGTGCCGCGATGGCGCTGCTCAACGCGACGCCTGTGACGGGCGATGGCCGCCGCATTGCCGTGCTCGGCGACATGCTCGAACTCGGCGATCACTCGGCCAAGCTGCATGCAGCGCTTGCCGATCTCATCGTCGGCACCGGCACGCATACCGTGTTTCTCGGTGGCCCCGAAATGCGGGCACTGGCGGAAGCGCTGCCGGACGACATCAAGACGGAGTACCGCGCCGGCGTCGAGGAGCTGAAGCCGGTGCTGCTTGCCGCGCTGAAGCCGGGCGACGTGGTGATGATCAAATCGTCGAAGGGCATCGGTTTTGCAAAACTGGTCGATGCGCTGCTGGGCAAGTTCCCGGCTCAATCAACAGCCAACAGTCAGTCGTAAGGTCGGGGGACGAAAGCGCATGTTTACACTGCTGGTCGATTTCGCGGACAAGATTTCGGTCTTCAATGTCTTCCGCTACATCACGTTCCGCACCGGCGGAGCGCTGATTACCTCGGCGCTGATCGTCTTCATCTTCGGGCCGACCATCATCAATTCGCTGCGGCTCAGGCAAGGCAAGGGCCAGCCGATCCGCGCCGACGGGCCGCAGACGCATTTCAAGAAAGCCGGCACGCCGACCATGGGCGGGCTGATGATCCTGTCGGGCATCATCGGCTCATCTCTTCTATGGGCGAACCTGTCGAGCATCTATGTCTGGGTGGTGCTGCTGGTGACGCTGGGCTTTGGCTCGATCGGCTTCTATGACGACTATCTGAAAGTGACCAAGCAGTCGCATCTCGGTTTTTCCGGCAAGGCGCGGCTGGCGCTTGAATTCGTCATCGCCGGCATCGCCGCCTGGGCGATCATGCACAACGGCCAGGCGCCGTTCTCATCGTCGCTGACATTCCCCTTCGCCAAGGAATTCATCATCAACCTCGGCTGGTTCTTCATTCCGTTCTCCTGCTTCGTCATCGTCGGCGCCGGCAATGCGGTGAACCTGACCGACGGCCTCGACGGGCTGGCGATCGTGCCGATCATGATCGCGGCCGCGTCCTTCGGCGTCATCGCCTATCTCTCCGGCAACGCGGTGTTCGCCGAATATCTGCAGATCCATTTCGTTCCCGGCACCGGTGAACTGGCGGTCGTGCTCGGCTCCGTCATCGGCGCCGGCCTCGGCTTCCTTTGGTTCAATGCGCCGCCGGCGGCGATCTTCATGGGCGACACCGGTTCGCTGGCCATGGGCGGCCTGATCGGCACGGTCGCGGTCGCCACCAAGCACGAGATCGTGCTGGTCATCGTCGGCGGCCTGTTCGTGGTCGAGATCCTCTCTGTCATCATCCAGGTCGGCTACTTCAAGATGACCGGCAAGCGCGTGTTCCTGATGGCGCCGATCCACCATCATTTCGAAAAGCTCGGCTGGACCGAAAGCCAGGTGGTGATCCGTTTCTGGATCATCGCCGTCATCCTGGCGCTGGTCGGCCTGTCCACCCTGAAGCTCAGATAGGAAACCTCCTTGATCCCCGCCGCATCCTTCGCAGGCAAGCACGTTTCGCTCTTCGGGCTCGGTGGCTCGGGGATCGCGACCGCGCGGGCATTGATCGAGGGTGGGGCGGATGTGTTGGCCTGGGACGATAATCCCGACAGCGTCGCCAAGGCGGCCGCAACCGGCATCGCAACCGCCGATCTGCGCGGCGCCGACTGGGCGAAATTCTCCGCCTTCGTGCTGTCGCCAGGCGTGCCGCTGACCCATCCCAAGCCGCACTGGACGGTGGAACTGGCGAAGGGCGCCGGTGTCGAGGTGATCGGCGATATCGAACTGTTCTGCCGCGAGCGGATTTTGCAGGCGCCGGCCGCGCCTTTCATTGGCATCACCGGCACCAACGGCAAATCGACGACCACGGCGCTGACCGCGCATATCCTCAAATCGGCAGGCCGCGACACCCAGATGGGCGGCAATATCGGCCGCGCGGTGATGACGCTCGATCCGCCGAAGCCCGATCGGCACTATGTCGTCGAATGCTCGTCCTACCAGATCGACCTTGCGCCCTCGATCAACCCGACGGCCGGCATCCTGCTCAACCTGACGCCGGATCATCTCGACCGCCACGGCACCATGCAGCACTACGCTTCGATCAAGGAGCGGCTGGTGGCGGGCAGCGAGACGGCGATCATTGGCATCGACGATTCCTGGTGCGCGCAGATCGCCGAGCGGCTGGAGCGGGCAGGGCGCCAGGTCATCCGCATTTCCAAGCGGCTGCCGCTGACCGACGGCTATTTCGCCGACGGCACCAATCTGATGGAGGCCGTGCATGGCCGCTACAGCAAGGTCGCCTTCCTCGAAGGCATCGGCTCGCTGCGCGGCCAGCACAATGCGCAGAACGCGCTTGCCGCGGTTGCCGCTTGCCTGAAGGTCGGGCTCGACCTCGGCGAAATCCAGTCGGGGCTCGAAAGTTTTCCGGGCCTCGCCCACCGCATGGAGCAGGTCGGCCGCAAGGACCATGTGCTGTTCGTCAACGATTCCAAGGCGACCAATGCCGATGCGGCAGCCCCCGCTTTGTCGAGCTTTCCGCGCATCTATTGGATCGCCGGCGGCCTGCCCAAGGAAGGCGGCATCGAACCGTTGCGCGGCTTCTTCCCGCGCATCGCCAAGGCCTATCTGATCGGCGAGGCGGCGCCTGCCTTTTCGGCGACGCTGGGCGAGGCGGTGCCTTACGAGATATCGGGCACGCTGGCCGCGGCGGTCGAGCATGCCGCGCATGATGCGGCCAAGGACGACAGCGGCGAAGTGGTGGTGCTGCTGTCGCCCGCCTGCGCCAGTTTCGACCAGTTCAAGAATTTCGAAGTTCGCGGCGAAGCCTTCAGGCAAGCTGCGAGCGCTATAGATGGCGTCAAACCCATCGGAGGGGCACGATAATGCAGAGCCGTCTCGACAAAAGTCCGGTCGCAACCTGGTGGTGGACGATCGATCGCTGGTTCCTGGCGGCGTTCCTGTCGCTGATGGGCCTCGGCATCGTCTTGTCCTTCGCCGCCAGCCCGGCGGTGGCCGAGCGCATCGGCCTCGACAGTTTCCACTTCGCCACAAGGCAGATCATCTTCACCGTGCCGGCGCTCGGCGTGATGCTGGCCGTCTCCTTTCTCGATTCCAGGCAGATCCGGCGCATGGCGCTGATCATGCTGTGCCTAATGCTGGTGCTGATGGTGGCGGTGCTCTACATCGGCGTCGAGGTGAAGGGCGCGCGGCGCTGGGTGTCGCTCGCCGGCCTGTCGATCCAGCCGTCGGAATTCCTGAAGCCGGCCTTCGTCATCATGTGCGCCTGGCTGTTCGCCGAGCACAAGCGCCAGCCCGACATTCCCGGCAATCTGTTCGCCATGCTGCTTCTGGTGCTGGTCGTGTCGCTGCTGGTGGCGCAGCCGGACCTCGGCCAGACCATGCTGACGACCGGCACCTGGGGCATCATGTTCTTCATGGCCGGGCTGCCATGGCTGTGGATCATCGTGCTGGGTGCCGCCGGCGTCGGCGGCGTCTTCGCCGCCTATACGGTGTTTCCGCACGTTGCCTTGCGCATCGACAAGTTCCTCACCGGCGAAGGCGATACGTTCCAGGTCGACATGGGCCGCGACGCGTTGATCAATGGCGGCTGGTTCGGCGTCGGACCGGGCGAGGGTACCGTCAAGCGGGTCATCCCCGACAGCCATGCCGACTTCGTCTTCTCGGTCGCGGGCGAGGAATTCGGGCTGATCATGTGCTTCTTCATCATGTCGATCTTCGCCTTCATCGTGCTGCGCGGCCTCAACACGGCGCTCAAGGAACATGACGACTTCACCCGCTATGCGGTCGGCGGCCTCGTCACCGTGTTCGGCCTGCAGGCCGTCATCAACATGTGCGTCAACCTGCAACTGGTGCCGGCGAAGGGCATGACGCTGCCCTTCATCTCCTATGGCGGCTCCTCGCAGATCGCCATCGCCATTTCGATGGGCATGGTGCTGGCGCTGACGCGCAAGCGGCCGGAAAAGCGCAAGCAGATGGGCTTTACGCTGCCACAGCGCGCCCAGCCGGCGGAGTGACATGGCGAGGGGTGTCATCCTTCTCGCTGCGGGCGGAACCGGCGGACATCTGTTTCCGGCCGAGGCGCTGGCGCATGAGCTGATCGAGCGCGGCTGGTCGGTTCATCTGGCCACCGACGACCGCGCCGAGCGGTTTGCCGGCCACTTCCCGGCCGCCGCCATCCATCCGATCCAGTCGGCGACGATGGGTTCGAAAAATCCCATCGCCGTGCTTGGCGCATTCTGGAAAATCTGGCGCGGCGTGCGTCAGGCCTCCGCCATTATCGGCAGGATCAAGCCGGATGCGGTGGTCGGCTTCGGCGGCTATCCGACCCTGCCGCCGCTCTACGCGGCGACGCGGCGCAAGGTGCCGACGCTGATCCATGAGCAGAACGCGGTGATGGGGCGCGCCAACCGAGCACTGGCCGGCCGCGTGGACGCCATCGCCGGCGGCTTCCTGCCGCAGGATACGAGTGCCATCGGTGAAAAGACGGTGACGACAGGCAATCCGGTCCGGCCCGCGGTGCTGGAGGCGGCCAAGACGCCTTACGCGGCGTCGACCGGGGAGGAGCCTTTCCGCCTGCTGGTGTTCGGCGGCAGCCAGGGCGCCCAGTTCTTCTCCGATGCCATGCCCGGAGCCATCGCGCTGCTTTCCGATGCACAGCGCAAGCGGCTGGTCATCACACAACAAGCTCGCGCGGATGACGTGGCGCGGGTTAAGGCGGCCTATGCCGCCCTTGGCGTCGCCGTCGAGGTCTCGCCCTTCTTCACCGACATGGCGGCGCGCATCGCCGCGGCGCATCTGGTGATCTCGCGCTCCGGCGCCTCGACCGTCTCGGAGATCGCCGTCATCGGCCGGCCGGCGATGCTGGTGCCCTATCCCTATGCGCTCGACCACGACCAAGCGGCAAATGCTGCCGCCCTTGCCGCGGCCGGCGGCGGCGAAGTACACCCGCAAGCGACGCTTTCGCCCGAGCGCATTGCAACTCTTGTTGGCGGGCTGATGGACAATCCCGAGCGGCTGGCGGCCATGGCCGCGGGCGCGAAATCGGCCGGCAGGCCGGACGCGGCACGGTTGCTCGCCGATCTCACAGAGGCTATTGCGTCCAGAAAAACCGTTACGGATTTCAGGAAGGGGACGCACCCATGAAGATGCCGCAGACCATCGGCCTTGTGCATTTCATCGGCATTGGCGGCATCGGCATGAGCGGCATCGCCGAAGTGCTGCACAATCTCGGCTACAAGGTGCAAGGGTCCGACCAGGCCGACAGCGCCAATGTGCAACGGCTGCGCGACAAGGGCATCGAATGCTTCGTCGGCCACAAGGCCGAGAATCTCGGCGATGCCGAGGTGGTGGTCGTCTCGACGGCGATCAAGAAATCCAATCCTGAGCTGAAGGCGGCACGCGAAAAGCTGCTGCCGATCGTGCGCCGTGCCGAGATGCTGGCCGAACTGATGCGTTTCCGCCAGGCGGTCGCCATCGGCGGCACGCATGGCAAGACGACGACGACCTCGATGGTGGCGACGCTGCTCGAAGCCGGTGGGCTCGACCCGACCGTCATCAATGGCGGTATCATCAATGCCTATGGCACGAATGCGCGCATGGGCGACGGCGAGTGGATGGTGGTCGAGGCCGACGAGAGCGACGGCACCTTCCTCAAGCTGCCGGCAGAGATCGCCGTGGTCACCAACATCGATCCCGAGCATCTCGACCACTATGGTAGTTTCGACAAGGTGCGCGAGGCGTTCCGCCAGTTCGTCGAGAACGTGCCGTTCTACGGCTTTGGCGTGATGTGCACCGACCACCCCGAGGTACAGGCGCTGGTCGGCCGCATCGAGGACCGCCGCGTCATCACTTATGGCGAGAACGCGCAGGCCGATGTGCGCTTCACCAACCACCGCATGGCGGGCGCCACGTCCGAGTTCGATGTGGTGATCCGCGACCGCAAGACCGGCAGCCAGAAGACAATATCGGATCTGCGCCTGCCGATGCCCGGCCGTCACAATGTCTCTAACGCAACCGCCGCGATCGCCGTCGCGCATGAGCTCGGCCTGTCCGCCGAGGCGATCAAGAAGGGCCTGTCGTCCTTCGCGGGCGTCAAGCGCCGCTTCACTCTTACCGGTTCGTGGAACGGCGTCGATGTGTTCGACGATTATGGCCACCATCCGGTCGAGATCTCGGCGGTGCTGAAGGCGGCGCGCAGCGCCACCAAGGGCCGCGTCATCGCCATTGCCCAGCCGCACCGTTTCACCCGGCTGCACGATTTGTTCAACGAGTTCTCGGCCTGCTTCAACGACGCCGACACGGTGATGGTCGCGCCGGTCTACGCTGCCGGCGAAGATCCGATCGACGGCGTCACGTCCGACGAACTGGTGTCGCGCATCCGCGCCGGCGGCCACCGCGACGCGCGCTACATCGAGAGCCCGGCGGCGATTGCGCCTGTTATTCGCGACCTGGCCAAGCCCGGCGACTTCGTCGTCTTCCTCGGCGCCGGCAACATCACCCAATGGGCCTACGCTCTGCCCAAGGAGCTTGCCGCCTCATGATGCACGGCCAGGCCCTGATCGACAAAATCGGCGACAAGCTTGCCGGCCTGCGCGGCCGGCTCACGCCGAACGCCGAGATGGACAAGATCACCTGGTTCCGCGCCGGTGGTCTAGCTGAAGCGCTGTTCCAGCCGGCGGACGAGGAGGACCTTGCTGCCTTCCTGCGCGCGGTTCCCGAAGAGATACCGCTGACGATCGTTGGCGTCGGCTCGAATCTGCTGGTTCGCGATGGCGGCATTCCAGGCTTCGTCATCAGGCTTTCGGCCAAAGGCTTTGGCGAGGCCGAGCTTGTTTCGCCGATCAGGATCAAGGCCGGCGCTGCGACGCCCGACAAGCGCGTGGCGGCCCTGGCACTGGAAGCGGGCATTGGCGGCTTCCATTTCTATCACGGTATTCCGGGCGCCATTGGCGGGGCATTGAGGATGAATGCCGGCGCGAACGGTGTCGAGACGCGCGAGCGCGTTGTCGAGGTGCGGGCGCTCGACCGCAAGGGCTATGTCCAGACGCTGAGCAATGCCGAGATGGGCTACGCCTATCGCCATTCGGCGGCACCGTCCGGGCTGATCTTCACCTCGGCCGTGTTCGAAGGCTTTGCCGAAGACAAAGCCACGATCAAGGCGGCGATGGACGCAGTGCAGAACCACCGCGAGACCGTGCAGCCGATCCGTGAGAAGACCGGCGGTTCGACCTTCAAGAATCCGGAAGGCACGTCGGCCTGGAAGGAGATCGACAAGGCGGGCTGCCGTGGCCTGATGATCGGTGGCGCGCAGATGTCGCCGATGCATTGCAACTTCATGATCAACACCGGCACCGCCACCGGCTACGACCTCGAATATCTCGGCGAGACGGTGCGCGCGCGCGTGCTCGAGCATTCGGGCATCCGGCTGCACTGGGAGATCAAGCGCATCGGCAATTTCCGCCCCGGACATGCCGTCCAGGAGTTTCTGGGGCAGTTGCTCTAGTTCATGTGATGCATGAACTTCAACGCGCTGCCAAAACGCGCGAAACCGTTGCCGTAAAGACTCAGCGAGGCGGTTTTCGCAGCCATTTTCTCACAAAGTGAATCTCTCGGAATCATAAGCACTTGCCAGTGAATCAACTCTCTGATTCTCTGCTCCAAAGCGTTTCCTGATTTGAGTCGTTCGACGCGTTACCCGCGTTTTCCGTCTGGGGGGGCAACCTGCCGGGAGACTCGGACTCGATGTTGCGGAAATCTTGGTTTTTGGTCCGCCGTGAGAGGGGATGACGGGGAATGAAAAGCAAGCATGTGGCCGTCCTGCTGGGAGGTTTTTCGTCCGAGCGGCCCGTGTCCCTGTCTTCTGGAAGGGCTTGCGCCGATGCGCTCGAGCAGGAAGGCTACCAGGTCACTCGCGTCGATGTCGGGCGCGATGTCGGCTCCGTGCTTGCCGAGCTCAAGCCCGATGTTGCCTTCAACGCGTTGCACGGCCCGTTTGGCGAAGACGGCACCATCCAGGGCATCCTCGAATATCTCGGCATTCCCTACACCCATTCCGGCGTGCTCGCCTCGGCGCTCGCCATGAACAAGGAGCAGGCGAAGAAGATCGTCAAATCGGTCGGCGTTCCCGTCGCCGAATCGAAGGTCGCCAATCGCTTCGCCGTCCAGAACAAGCACCCGATGAAGCCGCCCTACGTGATCAAGCCGGTCAATGAGGGGTCGAGCTTTGGCGTCGTCATCGTGTCGGAGGGGCAGTCGCATCCGCCCCAGGTCGTCGGCTCGTCCGAGTGGAAATATGGCGATACCGTCATGGTCGAGCGTTACATCCATGGGCGCGAGCTGACCTGCGCCGTCATGGGCGATGTGGCGCTCGGCGTCTGCGAGATTATCCCGACGGGCCATTCCTTCTACGATTACGATTCAAAATATGTCGCGGGGGGATCAAAACACGAATGCCCCGCAAAAGTTTCACCGAATATTTACCAAAAAATACAGACACTGGCGCTCAAGGCTCACCAAGCTGTCGGCTGTCGGGGCGTTTCCCGGTCGGACTTCCGTTATGACGATCGTCACTCCGAAAATGGCGAGGTTGTATGGCTCGAGGTCAACACTCAGCCGGGTATGACGCCGACGTCTTTGGTGCCTGAAATCGCTGCCCAGGCCGGGCATTCGTTTGGTGAATTGTTGAGTTGGATGGTGGAGGACGCTTCGTGTCTGCGTTGAAATGGGGACAGGGTAAGGGGAAGGGCGCGGCCGTGCCGTCGCTGTTCGGCCTGTCATTGTCGTTTGACCATTTCGTGCTGCCGCGCGTGCTTCGCCGCCCGGTGCGCATCCTGGCGCGCCTGGGCGATGGCGACTTCGAGGCGCCGCGCTTCTCCGTTGCAATCATGTCGGCCGTGCTGCTCGCTTCGAGCGGCGCCTATGGCGCCTATCTCGGCGGCCATGCCGACGGCATCATCCAGAGCATCACCGCCCGCACCGGCTTTGCTGTCGATCAGGTCAAGGTGGTCGGCAACCGCCAGACCTCCGAGATCGACATTCTCGACAGGCTCGAGCTCGACGGCTGGACCTCGCTGATCGGCTTCGACGCGGAAGCTGCGCGCGAGCGCATCTCCGGCCTGCCGTGGATCGAGATGGCGGCGGTGCGCAAGGTCTATCCGCATATGCTGGAAGTGCGTGTCGAGGAGCGCGATGCCTTCGCGCTCTGGCAGCAGGGCAATGATCTCTCGGTCATCGAAAAGGATGGCGCCATCATCGCCCCGTTCTCGGGTGGCAAGCAGGTGCTGTTGCCGCTGCTGATCGGCGACGGCGCGCCGGCCAAGGCGCCGGACTTCCTGGCCAAGATCGAAAAATACCCCGATCTCGCGAGCCGGGTCAAAGGCTACATCCGTATTGGCGATCGGCGCTGGGACCTGAAGCTGGACAACGGCATCACCGTCAAGCTGCCTGAGGACGATGAGGATCAGGCGCTCGCCGAACTGGTCAAGATGGACAAGGACAAAGGGCTTTTGTCGCGCGACATCGCTGCTGTCGACATGCGCCTGACAGACCGGCTGGTGGTGGAGTTGACGCCCGAAGCGGCGACGCAACGCGAGGCCGCGCTCAACGAGAAGCCGAAGACCCTCAAGCGCAAGTCGGAGACGAAGATATGAGCTGGCTTGGCGGTTCAGGCGATGCCTCGTCGCGCCGGTCCGGCACTCTGACGGTGCTGGATGTCGGCTCGAACAAGGTCTGCTGCATGGTGGCCAAGCTCAAGCCGAACGATGACGGCAAGCTCTTGCGCGGCCGCTCGCACCGGATCCAGGTGATCGGCATCGGCCATCAGAAGTCGCAAGGCGTGAAGTCGGGCGTGATCGTCGATCTCGACCGCGCCGAGCATGCCATCCGGCTATCCGTCGATGCCGCCGAGCGCATGGCAGGGCTGACGGTCGATTCGCTCATCGTCAACATGACCGCCGGCCGGCTGAAGAGCGAAAGCTTCTCGGCGACCATCAATCTTGGCGGCCATGAGGCCGACGAGGCCGACATCAAGCGCGTGCTCGGCGCCGGCGCCAAGCAGGCGCTGAAGGCCGAGCGCGAGGTGATCCATTCGCTGCCTGTCGGTTTCTCGCTCGATGCCGAACGCGGCGTGCGCGATCCGCGCGGCATGGTTGGCGACGCACTTGGCGTCGACATGCATGTGCTGACCGGTGACGCAGCACCCATGCGCAACCTGGAGCTTTCCATCAACCGCTCGCATCTGTCGGTCGAGCGCATGGTGGCGACGCCCTATGCCAGCGGGCTGGCGGCGCTTGTCGACGACGAGCTGGAGCTCGGTGCAGCCTGCATCGACATGGGCGGCGGCACGACGACGATCTCGGTGTTTTCGGAAGGCAAGTTCGTTCATGGCGACGCGATTGCCATTGGCGGCAATCACGTCACGTTGGATATGGCCAAGGGGCTCTCGACTTCGCTCGACGCCGCCGAGCGGCTCAAGGTGATGCATGGCTCGGCACTGCCGGGCAGTGCCGATGACCGCGACCTGGTCTCGATCCAGCCGATCGGCGACGACGGTGACGTGCCGCTGCAGATTCCGCGTTCGGTGATGACGCGCATCGTGCGCGCCCGCATCGACGAAACACTCGAACTCCTGCGCGACCGGCTGAACAAGTCCGGCTACGGCAATGCGGTCGGCAAGCGTGTCGTGCTCACCGGCGGCGCCAGCCAACTGGCCGGCCTGCCGGAAGCGGCACGCCGCATCCTGGGACGCAATGTGCGCATCGGCCGCCCGCTCGGCGTGGCCGGCCTTCCCGAAGCGGCGAAGGGACCGGCTTTCTCGGCCGCCGTCGGGCTTCTGATCTATCCGCAGATGGCGAGTTTCGAGAGCCATCCGGCGAAAGGCATTTCCGGTCTCAAGATGACCGGAACGGGTGGAAAACTGCATCGCATGAGTCAGTGGTTGAGAGACAGTTTCTAATTGACGGGGACAGCCCCATAGGCGGCCGCGGCGGCGAAGCGGCGTGAAAGGCAAAGGACGGAGACAATGACCATCAATCTGCAGAAGCCGGACATCACCGAGCTTAAGCCGCGCATCACCGTGTTCGGTGTCGGCGGCGGCGGCGGCAATGCCGTGAACAACATGATCACCGCCGGTCTGCGCGGTGTCGAGTTCGTGGTGGCCAACACCGACGCGCAGGCGCTGACCATGTCGAAGGCCTCCCGGCTGATCCAGCTTGGCGCGCATGTCACCGAGGGGCTCGGTGCGGGATCGCAGCCGGAAGTCGGCCGTGCGGCGGCGGAAGAGTGCATCGACGAGATCCTCGATCATCTCACCAACACCCATATGTGCTTCGTCACCGCCGGCATGGGCGGCGGCACCGGCACGGGTGCTGCTCCGGTCGTTGCCCGCGCTGCCCGCGAAAAGGGCATCCTCACCGTCGGCGTCGTCACCAAGCCGTTCCACTTCGAAGGCCAGCGCCGCATGAAGACGGCCGATTTTGGCATCGAGGAACTGCAGAAATGCGTCGATACCCTGATTGTGATCCCCAACCAGAACCTGTTCCGGCTGGCCAATGACAAGACCACCTTCGCCGATGCCTTCGCCATGGCCGACCAGGTGCTCTATTCCGGCGTTGCCTGCATCACCGACCTGATGGTCAAGGAAGGCCTGATCAACCTCGACTTCGCCGACGTGCGTTCGGTGATGCGCGAGATGGGCAAGGCGATGATGGGCACCGGCGAAGCTTCGGGCGAGGGCCGCGCGATGGCTGCCGCCGAGGCAGCGATCGCCAACCCGCTGCTCGACGAGAC
Source organism: Mesorhizobium sp. P3_A9 (assembly GCF_056402975.1). Taxonomy (NCBI): domain Bacteria; kingdom Pseudomonadati; phylum Pseudomonadota; class Alphaproteobacteria; order Hyphomicrobiales; family Phyllobacteriaceae; genus Mesorhizobium; species Mesorhizobium sp. P3_A9. The sequence goes on from NZ_JBFUGJ010000114.1 coordinate 15,703, forward strand.
CTCGATGAAGGGCGCCAAGGGCCTGCTGATCTCGATCACCGGCGGCCGCGACCTGACCCTGTTCGAAGTCGACGAAGCGGCGACCCGCATCCGCGAGGAAGTCGACCAGGACGCCAACATCATCCTCGGCGCCACCTTCGACGAGGAGCTCGAAGGCGTCATCCGCGTCTCGGTGGTTGCGACCGGCATCGACAAGTCGGCGGCTGAAATCGCCGCCGCACCGATCTCGATCCGTACCGCTCCGCCGAAGCCGGCCGGCCGTCCGGCCGTGGCCACCGTGGAAAGCCGCCCGGCACCGGTCCAGCAGCCTGTGTATGAGCCGCGCGCCGCAGATCCGGTTGCCGAAGCCATCCAGTTGGCGGAGGCAAACGCGGCAGCCATGGCCCAGGCTCGTCCGGCTCCGATCGCCCATGCGGACGACTTCCGCCCGCAGAGCAAGATCTTCCAGGCGCCCCCGGCACAGCCGCAGCCCATGCCGCAGCCGGTCGTCCAGCAGATGATGCAGCCGGCCCCGCAGCCGCGCGAAATGCTGCGTGAGATCCAGCAGCCGGTGGCGATGGCGCCGCAGCGCATGCCGCGCGTCGAGGACTTTCCGCCGGTCGTTAAGGCCGAGGTGGATGCCAAGAGCCGTCCGGTCGACCATGAGAACAACAGCGGACCGATGGGCCTGTTGAAGCGCTTGACCAACGGCCTGACCCGCCGCGAGGAGGAGCCTGCACGGCTGCAGCCGGCGCAGCCGCGCGAGCCCAAACTGCGCCAGGCCGCTCCTGAAGTGCGCCGTCTCGCCAGCCAGGACGCCCAGCTCTACGCGCCGCGCCGCGGCCAGCTGGATGACCAGGGTCGCCTGACGCCGCAGACCCGGGCGACTCAGGACGACGATCAGCTGGAGATTCCGGCGTTCCTGCGCCGCCAGGCCAACTGAGCGGTTAACGGACTGTAACAATTGTTAACAGGCAAGCAAGGAATTGCTTGCCTGTTAATGTTTTAAATGCAGCAAAATCAAAAGGTTATAGTATCGAGCTCGCTTCGGCTTGCGGTTACAG
>NZ_JBFUGJ010000115.1:0-16679 GCF_056402975.1 Mesorhizobium sp. P3_A9
TCGGCGGCCTGGTCGGTGCCGGACGCAGTGAACTGGTGCGGCTGATCTATGGTGCCGATCGCGCCGACTCGGGCGGTATGATGCTCAAAGGCAAGCCCTACGCGCCGAAATCGCCGCAGGCTGCGGTTGCCGCCGGGCTCGGCTTGGTGCCGGAGGAGCGGCGTACGGAAGGGCTTTTCCTGTCGAAGAGCGTCGCCTTCAATCTTGGTCTGGTCAGTTTGGACAAGCTTGTACTCGGTCGCAGGGTGCCGCTTCTCAGCCGAAAATCGCAGTCCTCGCTCGCGCGCGATACGATGAAGCTGCTGGCGATCAAGGCGGCAAGCGTGGACACCCCTGTTGGCCGGCTCAGCGGCGGCAACCAGCAGAAGGTGGTTATCGGCCGCTGGCTGCGGCGCGCGCCGCACATCCTCATTCTCGATGAACCGACCCGCGGCGTCGATATCGGCGCACGCGCGGAGATCCACCGCCAAATCCGCGACCTCGCGGCGGCCGGCATGGCGGTTCTCGTCATCTCGTCCGAACCCGATGAACTGCCGGACCTTTGCGATCGCGTGCTGGTGATGGCGGAAGGCCTTGTCGTTCGCGAACTGAGCGGCGCATCGGTGTCGCGCTCCGCTATTGTCGAGGCAAGCTACGGTGAGCGGGAGCCATTGACCGAGAGGATGACCACATGAGCGATGTTTCGACCTACAACAGGCGCCTCACACCAAGAGCCAAGTCTGCGCTCGGAATTTTCGCGCGCTACGCGACCATCCTTGGGCTGCTTGCCATGATCGTAGCCTTTTCGATCCTGTCGCCGAAGGCATTCTCGACCCTGGGCAACTTCACCAATGTTCTCAACCAGGCCTCGCTCGCCATGATCATCGCCGGCGGGCTGACATTGGCGGTCGTCGTTGGCGAGCTCGATTTGTCGATCGGCTTTGCCGCCAGTCTGCACGGCATTCTCGTCACCGGCTTCATTGTCCATGACAAGCTGCCGATCCCTTTGGCCATCTTCATCGTGCTCGCCCTTGGCGCGCTGATCGGCCTGGTCAATGGCTTCATCGTCACCAAGATGAAAGTCAATTCGGTGATCGCGACGCTTGGCGTCGGGACCATCATCACGGGTCTCGCCTTCGCCTACTCAGCCGGGGTACCCATCGTTGCCGGCGTACCGGAAGCCTTTCTTCAGCTTTCGCTCGGCCGCTGGCTCTTCGGCATCCCCAACAACATCGTAGTCATGGTCGTTGTGCTAGGCATCCTGTGGGTTCTGGTGGAGCGCACCTCGATCGGGCAAGAGATTCAGGCGGTCGGCGGCAATCCCGCCGCCGCGCGCCTCGCCGGTATCAACGTCGATCGCATCAAGACGCTTGGCTTCGTCACTTCCGGCATGTGCGCCGCCCTTACCGGCATTCTGCTCGCGTCGCGGCTGGGCAGCGGCACGACCAGCGCGGCCGATTCCTATCTGCTGACCGCGTTCGCCGCAGTCTTTCTGGGCTCGGCAACCTTGCGCGATGGCGAGTTCCATGTCCTCGGGACTTTGGTGGGCGCCCTGATCATTGCTTTCGGCTTCAACGGCCTCAACATTTTCGGCGCCCCAACCTTCTCCCAATATGTGTTTCAGGGCGCCATCCTGATCATCGCGGTCGGGCTTTCCAGCCTTGGCCGCTCGCTTGCGGAAAGTTGAGGAGGATCGCATGGGACCGACTGAGCACTGGGAAATCTATGTCATCGAGTTCGCACGATCGAAGAACCAGCCATGGGTCGATCTGGTCAACGGGATGTATGACGACGGCCCCACGGATCTGCCGTTTTCTTTCATCCTGGCGCGCCGCGGCGACCGCAACGTGCTTGTCGACACCGGCTTCATGAAGGACGAAAGCGGCCCGAACTTTTCCGACAAATTTGGCATACCCTGGTGGATTTCCCCCGTTCGCATGCTTGCCGAACTGGGGCTGGCGCCGGGCGATATCACTGACATCATCGTCAGCCATGCGCATTTTGACCATATGGGCTCGATCGATCAGTTTCCCAAAGCCCGCCTCTATCTGCAGAAGCAGGAGTTGCTGTCCTGGCACGAGGCGATGGCGCTGCCGCCGCAATTCGGCTTCCTCACCGCCATCATCGATCCGGACGATCTGCGCGCCGCCTTCGACGCCTCGGTGGAGCACCGCCTGACGTTGGTGGACGGAGACCGCGACGATCTTCTGCCGGGCATCCATGTGAGGCTGGGGCAGGGTCACACGATGGGGCAGCAGTTCGTTATCGTTGAGACGTCGCGCGGCCGCATCGTCCTTTCGGGCGATTGTCTCTACTCATCTCGGCAGATTACTGGCCACAAGCACGACGGTGTCTATCAGCCGCTCAACAATGCCGTCGGGAGCGTTTGGGATCAGCTCAAGACCATCGACCGCATCAACATCGAGATCGGAGGCAACCTCGACCGACTGATTATCCTGCATGATTCCGACCGCTGGAAAGGCCTCCCGGTGATCAAGGAAATCGAAGGATTCCGCATCGTCAAGGCAGCTTAAGATCGGTATTTTTCGAAAAACGGTTGGTTCGAAACCAGCCTTTCAGACTGCGTCTGAACCAGAGCCCGCTCAATCGGAATCGCCATCGCCAGTTGCAGCGCCAGGTGCTGAAATGGTCGTTCGAAACCGGGAGGCTCGAGCTACGCGAGGCCTTTTTTCCGATCTGCCGATCGCCGCGGCGGCCAGTCGCAGTTCTCTACCCTCCTCGAACTGTCGTCGGATCGCACCCAAGTTGCGCTCACCTATGGCCTGCACAAGCCGCTGACCGTTCCCGATTTTGCTGAGGCCGCTCATCTCAGCCCCCGGCAGTTCAGTCAAGCCTTCCATGATGAGGCGGGCCAATCTCCGGCCAAGACGGTCGAGAACCTGCGGGGCGAGGCAGCGCGGAGGCGACGCCCGCAGCATCGGTGCGAGCGAGGCTGCAACTCTTCTGACTTCAGCGATGGCCGACCGAGGGTGGAATTGCTGGAGTTTTCGTTCTCGGCTTCGATATCGCGGATGGTCACCACACGGCGCATTTCGACTTTGATGAGACCATACTTGCTCGCGGTACTTTGTTGTTGAGCGGCTTGCTCGCCGCGGTCTTGTCCATCGGTTGAACTTCTGTTGGCAACCGGCCAGGAAACGCCGCGCGCGTCACACCACAATCGGCACCGACGCGCCATCCATGTTGATAACAACACCGGTCACGTAGCTCGCTTTCGCGGAACACAGGAAGGCGACGAACGATGCGATTTCGGCGGGATCGGCCAATCTGCCGATGGGTATGGAGTCTGTCGCCTGGCGCAGGGCTTCCTGCTCGCTGATCCCCTGGCTTGCCGCAACCGCTTTCATTCCTTCACTCACCCGACCTGTTTGCGTGAGACCGGGATTGAGCCCAACAATGCGCACGCCGCGACCGGCATAGGCGTTTGCGAGGCCGACCGTTGCCAGCATCAGCGCCGCGTTGGCGGCGCCGCCAGCCAGATGGGTCGGCGAGGCGACTTTGCCGCCATTTCCGATGATGTTGACGATCACGCCCGAGCCGCGGTCAGCCATCTTCTTGACCACTGGATCGATGACGTTGATGTAGGGAAAATACTTGTCATCCATCGCTGCCCGCCAGGCTTGCGGACTGAGGTCCTGTACAGGCGTGCGCTTTGCGGCCCCGGCGCTGTTGACGAGGATGTCGAAGGGACCGACGTCCCGCCACATCCTGTCCACAGCCTCTTTCGCGTCATCGCCCGATCCCAAATCCACGGCGATACCAACCGCACCTGGAAGCACGGAAAGGGCGGCATCGATGTTGGACGGCGAGCGGGAGCAGATGACGATCCTTGCACCTTCCGCCGCGAGCAACTTGGCGCAAGCGAGCCCTATGCCTTTGGAGCCTCCCGATACCAATGCAATCTTGCCTTCAAGGCCGAGGTCCATGTGCATTCCTTCCCGATAGCTACGGCTCCGATCCAATCAATCTGGGCCCTGTTCGCCAGCCGCAAGGATCATTCCTGGCTAGCATGCAAAAACTGCTGAATAACACTTTCGAGCGCCGTTTCTGAATCGTGCTTTCATTCTCAGTTCGCGTGTCCCGTCCAGATCATGCGCCCCTCCAGCAGGCTCCTAGTCCGCGGTCCAACCGCCGTCGATGACCATGGACGACCCCGTCATGAGAGAGGATGCATCGGACGCCAGGAAGACAACCGCCCCGGTTATGTCGTCGACATGACCGATGCGGCCCAGCTTTATTTTGGAGAGCACCTGCGCCCTGAAGGCCTCATTCTTGAGAAAATTCTGAGCGAGCGGCGTTTCGACAAACGTAGGGCAGACGGTGTTGACACGGATCTTGTATGGAGCCAGGTCGATTGCCGCCGCCTTGGTCATGCCCTCCATGGCCCACTTCGAGGCGCAGTAGACGCTGCGCGTCGCGGCACCGACATGGCCCATCTGCGACGACATGTTTATGATGCTGCCACTCACGCCTTGCTCGACCATGCGTCGCGCGACGATCTGCGCAACAAAGAAGGAAGCACGCAGATTGAGGCCCATGATATCATCGAAATCGGCCTGCGTTACATCAAGGAATGGGTTGGTGCGGTTCATCCCGGCATTGTTGACCAGCACATGAAAAGCTGACCTGTGTGACACTGCTTCACTCACTGCTTCAACGTCCCGGATATCGAGAGCGATGGCTTCGGCTCGTCCGCCCGAGCGAGTGATATTGGCCGCGGCAGCCTCCACCTCGCTCAATGTGCGAGCGGCCAGAACAACCTCGGCCCCATAGTGGGCGAGCGCATGTGCGGCAGCCAGTCCCAAACCCCGTCCGGCTCCCGTAATGAGCGCTCGTTTTCCGTCCAGCCTGAAATTTGGCGCGACTTGATTTTCCTCCATAAACCGTTCTCCATTTCTTTGAACTGGGAATACGTATGCGCACGCTTTGGCTAAATTAGTATCTGGCGTTTGATCAGTTCAGGTGGTTGCAGGACCGATGTTGGTAGAGCCGCGAATGATCAGTTCGCCGGGTATGCGAATAGCCGCCGGTGGAAAGTCTGCCGGATCAAACAGCAGGGACAGGGACCGCCCCACCATCGCCTCGATCGGCTGGCGGAAGGTGGTGAGGTCGTATGCCGGCCAGGCGGCCGAGGGAATGTCATCGAAGCCCACGATCGAAACATCGCGCGGAACTTTCAGCCCAAGCCCGAAGCGCGCGGCATCCAGTGCGCCAAGCGCCATGACATCGGCGATACAGAAGATAGCGTCTGGCGGACTCGGGCCGGAAAGCAGATTGATTGCTGCCCGGTAGCCCCCGCCATAGGTGTTTTCGCCGAATTGCTCGCCAAGGATTTGGAGGCCGTGGCGGCGCAATTCATCTTGAAACCCGGCGCTGCGTTCGCGGTGGGTCGACGTGTCAGGGCGGCCCCCGATAAGGGCTATGCGCCTATGTCCTGCAGCAACAAGAAGGGCGGCAACTTCGATGGAAGCCGACCTGTTCTCACAACACACCGAATTGATCGAAAAGTCGTCGACGGAGCGATTGAATAAAACCACCCGAGTGTTCCTATTGTGCAGAATGTCGCGCATTCGCGACGACAACACCGCTGACGTCACGATCAAACCGTCGATCTCGTATTGGAGCATCGATGGCAGCACGTCGTCGACTTCAAAACCCTTCGGTACGGAAAGCAACAGGAGCTGCTTGCCCATGGCATTGAGCTTCTGAGTGTAGATTTCCAGGACGGCCGGGTAGAACGGATTGAGGATGTCGGCCATGATCAGGCCAACCATATTTGTCTTCTTCGTCTGCAGGCTGCGCGCGATCCCATTTGGCGTGTAGCCCAATCGCTCTGCGGTCTTGCGGATCTTCTTCTTCGTCTCCTCCGAGATTCTCCCATCACCGGCAAGCGCGCGAGAAACCGTCGATTGCGATACGCCAGCCTCCCGCGCGACATCCACCGAAGTTGACCGTCTCATGTATTGGATCCTTGCGCAAATCAGCTTTTGCGCCTGTTATGCTGCCTTGCCCGCAGCAATAGCAAGACGATGCGCGAGATCAAACGCTGCTGTCAGGCCGGCGGGGTCGGCGCGATTTTGTCCGACGATGTCGTAGGCTGTTCCTTGTGAGGCGGTAACGATTGGCAGCGGCAATCCGCCAAGAACGGTCGAGGTATTGGCGAAACCGAGCGTCTTTAGCGCGATCTGGCCCTGATCATGGAACATGGTGACGATCAGGTCGAGCTTCTCCGGCCCCACGCGCAGAAAGACGGTATCAGCCGGATAGAGGCCTGCGACATCGTATCCAAGCTGCCTTAGCCTTTCGATAGCGGGAAGGATAATCTCGATCTCTTCAGTGCCCATTGCGCCGCCTTCTCCCAGATGCGGGTTAAGGCCGGCAACGGCTATTCTCGCACGTTTGCCGCTTGATGATTCGACCGCCTTGGCGCCCGCCACGGTGGCCGCAACGATGGACTCCACGGAGATGTTGTCGGCCACGGCGCGAAGCGGGATATGCGAGGTTACGCGGGCGGTCCAAAGAGCGCCCTGGTTATTCATTTCGCAGCAGAAGCCGGTAACACCGAGGCGGCTCGAGAAAAAATGCAGTTCGTCGATCGCCTTGTGACCGGCCAGCCACATCGCCTGCTTGTTGAGCGGACCATAGACAATCGCATCGAGCTGCCCTGCCCCGGCCGCGTCTGCTGCACTCTCCAGCGCCGCGAGCGTGGCAGTTCCGGCCTCCGCGCTCGCCACGCCGGGTTTGTAGCCGCCTCGATCCAGACCTGAAATCAGCGCCACGCCGCCATGCTCCGGAACCRATGAAACGCTGTCGGCGACCAGGATTTCAGCATCGAGACCGGCGATGCGCATTCCGTCGCGAAAGCTCCCTTCCCCACAAAAGATGGCAACGCGAAGGTCGCTCAGGCGCCTCTTTGCATTGACTAGTTTGGCGCAAAGTTCGGGACCGACACCGGATGGGTCGCCGGCCACGAGACCGATTGTTGTCACAGACATTTCTCGCTCCTGTTTGACAAGCTTGTTTCAAATGTCTAACAGAGTGCATACGTATGCTCAATCAAAAACCGATAGAAGCCACTTCGTATGAACGCCTTTGCAACAGACTCGCTTGAAACGCGCATCGCCGCACAATCGGCCGAAGCGAGCCGCCTTTCGGGCCAGATCGTTTATGGAGGTCGATTGAGGAAGGCGCTCACACACGCGCAGTTCGATGTCGAGAACCCGGCGACCGAAGAGGTCATTGGGTACGCGCCCCGCTGCGGTGCCGAAGATGTCGATGCCGCAGTCGATGCGGCCTCTTTGGCATTCCGGTCGTGGTCGGCCCTGCCGGCGAGAGAGCGCGGCGCCCTGCTCATTCGGGCAGCCGATCATCTCGACGGTTTCCGCGAAGACATTGCACGGCTGTCGTCCCTGGAGACAGGCAACGCGCTGCCAACCCAATCGCGCAATGAAGCGCGCACCATGGTCGATATACTGCGCTATTTCGGCGGCTTGGCTGGAGAGATCAACGGCCAGACCTATCCGCCCGATCCTGGCCGGCTGCTCTATACGCGGCGTGAGGCGCTTGGCGTCGTTGGCGCGATCATTCCGTGGAATGCACCGCTGATGCAGCTTGCCAGCAAGATCGCCCCGGCACTCGCCGCGGGCAACACCGTCGTGCTAAAGCCGGCCGAGCAAGCACCCTTGGCAGTGCTTCGGGTGTTCGAACTGCTGCAGGCGGTTCTGCCACCCGGCGTCGCGAACGCAATCACCGGGCTCGGCGAGGAAGCAGGTCGCCTGCTTTGCCAACATCCGGCTGTACGCAAGATCAGCTTCACCGGATCGAGCGCCGTCGGCGCCTTGATCATGCACTACGCCGCCGACAAGATCATACCAGTCACAGCCGAACTCGGTGGCAAGAATCCGAACATCGTCCTGGCTGATGCCAATGTCGATCGCGCGGCGCGTGGCATTCTGCAGGGGCTTCGGCTTCAGCGTCAGGGCCAGTCGTGTTCCGCCGGTACGCGGATCTATATCCACGACGCCATCTATGATGCGGTGATCGAGCGCGTCCTGGCCGGCATTCAGTCTTTTCGGGTTGGAAACCCGCTGGATGAAGTGACACAGGTGGGCTGTATCGTATCGCGCAAGCAGTTCGATCGCGTCGAACGCTATATCGAAATGGCGCGGCAGACGCCGGGTGCCCGTATCCTTTGCGGCGGCCAGCGTCCCGAAGGTCTCGACAAGGGTTACTACTACTCGACGACGCTGATCGAGGGCGTTCCCGCAAGTTCACCCGTTTGCCGCGACGAAATCTTCGGGCCAGTCGCGACCGTCTCGCGCTTTACCGATTTCGAGACCGTGCTGCAGGAGGCCAACGATACGCCTTACGGCCTCGCGGCAACGATTTTCACGGAAAACCTCCCGGCGGCGTTCGACTTCGTGTCGCGCATCGACGCCGGCTTCGTGCAGGTCAACCAGTTTGCCGTCGCGGAAGCCAACATCGAATATGGGGGGACGAAAATGAGCGGCATGGGACGTGAGCTCTCGCTGGCAAGCATGGTCCAGCACTTCACCTGGTCGAAGACCGTCATCGTCAACACGTCGGCTGCCTGACCGGGAGAATGCTCAAGTGAAAACCGTCGCTTTCCTTGGTCTTGGCAATATGGGTCAACCAATGACCCGCAATCTGGTCCAAGCTGGCTTTCCAGTCATTGGCTTCGATCCGTCTTCGGCGGCGCTCGACGCGGCTGAGAAGCAGGGCGTGCAGCGTGCGGCCTCCGCCGCCGAGGCGGCTTCGTCGGCCGATGTGGTTATCACCATGCTTCCGACCGGAGACAATGTCCGCGACGCCTATCTTGGAGCGTCGGGTCTCATCGCGGTATCCCGCAAGGGTGCGCTGCTGATGGATAGCAGCACGATTTCGTCGACCGTTACCGTGGAAATCGCGACTGCCGCCCGCGCGGCGGGACGGCGCATGATCGACGCACCGGTTTCGGGTGGGACGCCTCGAGCTCATTTGGGCAGCCTGACTTTCATGGTCGGCGGCGAAGCCGCGGATGTCGAGGAGGCCCGACCACTGCTCGAGGCGATGGGCCAGCGCATCTACCATGTCGGAGCATCGGGAGCGGGCCATACGGCAAAGCTCTGCAACAATATCTTGTCGGGCATCTGCATGGCGGGAACCGTCGAGGCGCTGGCACTCGGTGTCGCCAATGGTCTCGACCCAGCTGTGCTGAGTGATGTCATGCGCAACTCCTCGGGCAACAACTACGCGCTCGAGCGCTATCACCCATTCCCGGGCCTGATGGAGAATGTGCCCTCTGCCAACGGTTTTGCCGGCGGTTTCCGCTCGGATTTCCAGTTGAAGGACATGCGGCTCGCCAAGGAATTGGCGAACAGCTCGAAAGTCCTGGCAGCGATGGGCAATCTGGCAACAGAGCTCTTCGCCATCCATTGCCAGAACGGACATGCCGGCGAGGACTATTCGAGCATCATCAAACTGGCGCTCGATCTCGACAGCTACTTCGAAGGCAGGACGACGGAAGGAGCGACCAAGTGATCCGCAAGCTCAAAGAGGGGCGCGATCCGAGCGCCGTGGCAGCCGATCAGGCCACCGTCAGAGCCACTGTAGAAGGCATCATCGCCGATGTCCGTGCGCGTGGTGATGTTGCGGTTCGCGAGCTTTCGATCCGCTTCGACAAATGGGACCGCAACGATTTTCGCCTTACCGATGCGGAGATACGCGCCTGCCTTGCGGAACTGTCCGAACAGAACCTGAGCGACATCCGCTTCGCGCAGGAACAGGTTCGCAACTTCGCGCAGCATCAGCGCGAAGCGTTGCGCGATATCGAGATCGAAACCTTGCCCGGCGTTGTTCTTGGGCACAAGAACATCCCCGTTCAGTCCGTCGGCTGCTATGTGCCAGGCGGAAAATATCCATTGCTGGCCTCGGCCCATATGTCGGTCATTACGGCCAAGGTTGCCGGCGTGCCGCGCATCGTTACGGCTGCGCCGCCTTATGAGGGGCGACCTGCCGCGGCGATCGTTGCCGCCCAGCACCTGGCAGGCGCGGATGAAATTTACTGTCTCGGCGGTGTGCAGGCCGTAGCCGCCATGGCACTGGGCACACAAAGCATCCAGTCGGTCGCCATGCTGGTCGGTCCAGGCAACGCCTTTGTGGCGGAGGCCAAGCGCCAGCTCTATGGGCAGGTCGGCATCGATCTCTTCGCCGGTCCGACGGAAACCCTGGTCATTGCCGATGACAGCGTCGACGCCGAGCTATGCGCGACCGATCTTCTCGGCCAGGCCGAGCATGGCCCCAACTCACCGGCAATCTTGCTGACAAATTCAGAGGCCCTCGCCAAAGCCACGATCGCAGAGGTCGAAAGGTTGCTGAACATCCTGCCGACTGCCGTCGTCGCCCGTCGCGCATGGGAGGATTACGGCCAGGTGATCCTGTGTTCGACAGAGGACGAAATGGTCGGTGAAGCAAACCGCATCGCATCGGAACATGTGCAGGTGATGACTCGCGATCCGGATATCTTCCTCGAGCGGATGACGAACTACGGGGCGCTATTTCTCGGGCCGCGAACCAATGTCGCCTATGGCGACAAGGTGATTGGAACCAACCACACACTGCCGACGGCGGGAGCCGCCCGTTACACCGGCGGCCTTTGGGTCGGCAAGTTCCTGAAGACCGTTACCTATCAACGCGTCCTGACCGATGAGGCCTCGGCAATGATCGGCGAATACTGTTGGCGCCTTTGCATACTTGAAGGATTCGCCGGCCATGCCGAGCAGGCAAACGTTCGTGTTCGTCGCTATGGCGGGCGCAACGTCCCCTATGCGGCCGCCGCTGAATAAATCGCGATAAATCGCGGCGACGACTGCGGATGCCGGAAGAGGAGCTGGCATCCAATCTGAGACGGGTCGTCCCGAGACGGAGAGGAGACAGACGTGACTGATATGCCAATGGTGGATGCTCACGTCCACTTCTGGAATCCCGAGCAGAACTATTATCCGTGGCTCAACGATCGGCCGCTGATTCCATTCCGCTATGGCGACTACTCCTCGATATGCCGGCCGTATCTGCCGGCCGACTACAAGCGGGACGCTGCCGGCCACCACGTTGTCAAGACGGTCTATATCGAAGCCGAGTGGGATCCGAGTGATCCAATCGGCGAGATGGAATATATCGCCTCCCTTCGTCGTGAGACGGGGTGGCCTAACGTCGCTGTCGGCCAGGCATGGCTCGACCGGGACGACCGCGCCCAGGTGCTGGAGCGGCTGGCCGGTTTCGGCTTCGTACGCGGCCTGCGTCACAAGCCGAAATCCAATCCCAAGCCCGGCTCAGCCGCTCCAGGCAGCATGGTCGACCCGCATTGGGTCGAAGGTTTCGCCATGCTGTCCAGCTATGGTTTGCGGTTCGATCTGCAGACACCATGGTGGCATCTGCCCGAGGCGTGCACGCTCGCCGACCGCTTCCCGCAGACGCAGATCATCCTGCTGCATTCAGGGCTGCCGGCCGATCGCAGTGCCGAGGGGATTGCCGGCTGGAAGGCGGCAATGACCGAATTCGCCAAGCGGCCGAACGTGGCGGTGAAGATCTCCGGCATCGGCCTGCCTGGCCAGCGTTGGACGGTCGCCAACAACCGCGACATTGTGAGGTCGATCATCGAGATTTACGGCGTCGAGCGCTGCATGTTCGGGAGCAATTTCCCGGTCGACAGTGTGTGCGGCACGCTCGATACGATCTTTGGTGGCTACAAGGAGATCACGGCGGATCTCGGACCCGAAGCGCAAAAGCGCCTGTTCCACGACAATGCGGTCCAATTCTATGACATCCGGTAAGCCGCGCCTTGCCTATATCGGCGTCGGCCTGATGGGCGGACCCATGGCCGCGCGCCTTGCAGGGCTTGGCTACAAGCTACGAGTCTTCGACGCGGATGCTGGCCGGCAAGCTGCGGCTATGGCTTCGGGTGCAGTTGGCGCTGCGTCGCCAGAAGACTGTGTCGAGGACGCGGATCTCGTGCTCCTCAACCTGCCGTCGCAGGCGGCGGTCGAAACCGTGGTGTTTGGCCAAGCGGGCCTGACGGATGCTCTCCTGTCACCACAGATCGTGGTGGATTTCTCAACCGTGTCGCCGGATTTCTGCCGGTCCATCGGTTCGCGCGTCCAACAGGCTACGGGATGCGAATGGATCGACGCTCCGGTTTCGGGTGGTCCCTCGGCGGCAGGCGAAGGCACACTGACGATCATGGCCGGCGGCTCGGATTGGGCGATCGCACGCATCCGTTCCTTGACCCAGGACATCGGCCGGCAGTTCACCCATGTCGGACAGACAGGCATGGGTTCGGTTGCCAAGATGATCGCGCAGCTCGTGGTCGGCACCAATTATGCTGTTCTGGCCGAGGCCGTGCGCCTCGCTGAAGCGGCAGGAATGGATGCCGCGCTGCTGCCCGAATGCGTGAAATACGGCCATGCCGACGGCGTTCTGATGCAACAGCTCTATCCACGTATCGCCGCACATGATTTCGCGCCGCGGGCCTATGCGCGTCAGCTGCTGAAAGACCTCGATATGGTGCAGGAGCTCGCCCGTAGTTCAGGCACGGCAACCCCAATGTCCGGCCAAGCCGCCCAGCTCTTTCGTCTGCTTGTCACCGCCGGCCACGGCGACATCGACGGCACCGGCATCTATCGCCTCTACGAAGGCGCGTCGTCACATCTTACAGCGATCGGGGAGAGCGCGCGTGCCCAGTAATTCTTACGGATTCGTCGGTCTCGGTGCGATGGGCATGCCCATGGTCAGCAAGGCTCTGGCAGCCCAGTTCGACATCCACATCTTCGATACAAACGCTGCGGCCGTCGACGTGCTTGTCGCGCAGGGAGCAAAGCGGCAAGACAGCGCCGCCGCGGTCGCCAATGCGGTCGAGACGGTCTTCGTCAGCCTGCCAAACGCACCGATCGTCGAGGCCGTCGCACTGGGTGAGGCCGGCCTTATCCATGGCAAACGCATCAAGCACTATATCGATCTCTCGACCACCGGCCCGACAATGGCGCGCAAGGTCGGTGATGCGATGGCGGAACGCGGCGTTTCGGTGCTGGATGCGCCTGTCAGCGGCGGACCAATAGGCGTCCGCAACGAGACGCTGGCGGTCATGGCGTCGGGGTCGGAGCAGACACTGGAACGGGCACGACCGTTCCTGGCAACATTTGCAAAGACTTTTGTCCATCTCGGCCCGGACGTCGGCAAGGCACAGATCCTCAAGCTCGCCAATAATCTTCTCACCGCAACCAACATGGTGATCGTTGGCGAAGCGCTGGCATTCGCCGAAAAGGGCGGTATCGAGCCCGAGGATCTGTTCCGGATCATCAATGCCGGCTCAGGCCGGTCCTGGGTGTCGGAGATCGCCTATCCAAAGCATGTGGTGACACGCCGCTACGACCAGAATTTTCGCACCGAGCTCATGCACAAGGACGTGACGCTTTGCATGCAGGAAGCCGAGCGTATGGGCGTGCCAATGTGGCTCGGGGCCAACGTCCGCCAGTTCTGGCAGTTCGCCATGACGCAAGGCATGGCCGACGCCGATTGCTCGCGCATCGCGGCCCTCATCGAGGGTTGGGCAGGCCTGAATATCGAAGACGCGGCCGAGGCCGCCGAATGAATTCATATGGGGAGGAGTACACCGTGATGCTGAACGACAAGACCGCCATTATCACAGGCGCCGCCTCGCCGCGCGGCATAGGCAAGGCCACGGCCCGGCGGTTTGCCGCGCAGGGCTGCCGCGTGGCGATCTTCGACCTCGACGAAGAGGCCGCCATGAATGCGGCCCGCGACATCGGCTCCGAACACATCGGCGTGGCTTGCGATGTCCGGGACCCTGCTTTTTGCCGCAAGGCAGTTGGTGACGTCATGGCCCGCTTCGGACATGTCGACATCCTGGTCAACAATGCCGGCATCAGCCAACCAGACCGGCTGATGGATATCACCCAGGAGAATTTCGACCTGGTCATCGATTCCAGCCTGCGTGGCAGCCTGAACATGGCCCAGGCTACCGTGCCTTCGATGATCGAACGGCGCTCCGGCGCGATCGTTTCGATCGGCTCGATCGCGGCCCAGATCGGCGGCGGCATTTTCGGCGGACCGCATTATTCCGCCGCCAAGGGCGGCATCCACAGCCTCACCAAATCGATGGCGCGTGAACTGGCGCAGCACAATATCCGCGTCAACGCGATAGCCCCCGGCACGATCGACACGGACATCTTTGGCGACAAGCTGACCGAAGACAAGCGACGCGACATCGTCGTGAACATCCCGCTGGGCCGGCTCGGGACGGCTGACGATATCGCAAAAGCCTGCCTGTTCCTGGTCTCGGACCTGTCCGACTACGTGACGGGACTCATTCTCGACGTGAACGGCGGCCGATTCATGCACTGAAAAGACAGTCCGCACGGGCCTGCGGATCGATGCGACGACGAACATTTGGAGGCGACGCATGCTCAGGATCAATTCCGGACAAGATGAGGCGCCGTTAGCGCATGGGACGGCGCGGCAAACGTATGGTCACGAATTTCCGGCGCCGTCTTCGCGCATCGACGGTGTGCACCCTCCCACCTGTTCGATATGGGACACCCCCCACGAGTCCCAGCCCGATGCGTTATTGAAGTCGGGGATCGCCGATGAAGCAATTGCCTTGTACCTGGCTGACACCCGACCGCTCTACGACGCCGCCAAGCGTTGCGTCGGTCAGCTTTCGGGTATCCTGCTTCTGCTGCAAACCGACAGCCTTGACCGCAACCGCAATGATCTGCTGCTGGCGTCGGTCTCTCGGCAATTGCGCGAGGCAACCGATCGGTTGGGGGCGGTAAAGGCACCTCCGACAGCGGCGCGTCATCAAGCCGCGTTCGCCGATCTGCTTGTGTTTCTCAGCCGGATACTCTCGCGGCTTGATCGTCTCGCCGATCTCATCGATCCGGCAAGTCCCGACCTCGATGCCGTCGTTGACGCGCTCTTTTCCGCGCAGCGGTCGCTGCTGACGGTTTCGCAACCTTCCGCGGGACTGACGCCGGTCGACTTCACGGCAGCCTGTTGCAACTGCCGGCCCGCGAAAAATTGACCGTCTGGATCAAGGGAGGAAAAATCGGTGTCACTCTATTCGATCTACGTCCTCGAGTACGGCTACGTGCCTGAATACCACAAGAGCGGCGTCATCTACGGCGCTCACAATGAGGGCTATGTGAAGCTGCCCTACTGCTACGCCGTCATCAAGGGAGACGGTTGGGCTGCGATGGTCGACGTCGGTTACAACGATCGCGACTACGGCAACTATCTCGGCACTCTGTTCAACGTCCAGAACTGGCGCGGACCGCGCGAGGTTCTTGCCGAAATCGGATTGACGCCGGAAGACATCAACGCGGTCTTCATCACACACGCGCATTTCGATCATTTCGGCAATGTCGATGCATTTCCCAATGCCACCTTCTACGTCCAGAAGAAGGAACTGCAGGAATGGATCTGGGCAATGTCGCTGCCGGACCGCATGCGCTGGATCCTGTCCGGCATCGATACGGCGGATATCCTGCGCGGTGTGCAGCTGGCGCGCGACAAACGCCTCATCGCGGTCGATGGCGCCATGGACAACGTCTTCCCCGGCATCGATCTTCACGTCGCCTATGACAGCCACACCTTCGCATGCATGTGGGTGACGGTGCGCAATGATGGCAAGACGGATTCCCAGGACACCTGGGTGCTTGCCGGTGATCTTGTTTACCAGTTCGAGAACCTGAACGGCGCCTCCGAACAGCTCAAGATCGACGACATGTATCTCCCGGTCGGCCTTGCCACCGGCAGCCAGATCAATCTGATCATGGCCACCGAAGCCATGATGAAACAGGTCGGTCATGAGTCTCGACGGGTCATACCCGTTCACGAGTCGCGGCTCGAACAGACATTCCCGTCCCGGCTCTCCAGCCAGAAGCTGCGCATCAGCGAAATCTGTCTGGCCAGCGGAGCAAGATCCGCACTGCTTTAACCAACAAGTTCAATGCCGCGAATCCGCAGAAGGACAAGACACGTGGAAAAGCCTTCAGAGAAGCCAAAGCCGGTCACGGCCTTAGGAGAAGGTGCATCCGGACCGAGCAGTTGGTTTGCCTCAGCTGGCGGGCCGACCGCGGGTATCGCGGCGGCAACGCTGGTCCTGTTCGTCTTCGGCGGCCTGATCGCCCCGCAAAGTCTTGGCACCGGAGCGATGAGCGGAATGCTTCCCTTTGCCGCGATCCTGGCCCTGGTCAGCCTGGGTCAGACACTCGTCATCCAGCAGGGCGGCATCGATCTGTCCGTGCCGGGGATGGTTTCGCTCAGCGCTGTCATCGTCTGTTACTTCTCGGAGAGCCAACCGAATGCCGAGGGCAGTGTCGTCCTGGCACTCTTTTACGCTTTCGCCGCTGCAGCTGTAGCGGGGCTGATCAGCGGCCTGCTCGTCAGCAAGGTTCGTGTTGCGCCCATCGTGGCCACGATCGGCATGAACGCGCTGCTCTATGGCATGAACGTCAAGATTTCGGGCGGCACGCCGGTGTCGGTACCCGGGTCGATAGCGGCATTCGCCAACGGCAAGATATTTGGCATCACGCAGCTCGCCTATTTGGCAGTAGCGATGGCTATTGTCGTCATTTTCGTCGTCAAGGCGACCACCTTCGGGC
>NZ_JBFUGJ010000116.1:0-16630 GCF_056402975.1 Mesorhizobium sp. P3_A9
GAAGAAGGCAACCCACGACAGCACCGCCGAAATCACCAGGAAACCGGAGGTGATGTATTCTGACGCCTTGGCTCCGAGCGAATTGCCGAACAGGCCGACGTTCAGGAAGCCGAGCAGTGGAAGGAAGACGATGGCCTGATACATGGTGGTTCCGTCAACCCTTCATCATGTTCACGTCTTCGACCGCGATCGAGCCGCGGTTGCGGAAGAAGACGACGAGAATGGCAAGTCCGATGGCGGCTTCAGCCGCCGCGACCGTCAGCACGAACAGCGCGAACACCTGGCCGACCAGATCGCCAAGTGCGGCCGAAAAGGCGACGAAATTGATGTTGACCGCAAGCAGGATCAACTCGACCGACATCAGGATGACGATGACGTTCTTGCGGTTCAGGAAGATGCCGAACACGCCGAGCGTGAACAGGATCGCCGATACGGTCAGATAATGTGCGATGCCGACGACCATCTCAGACTCCTTCGCCCGACTTGACCTTGCGRATTTCCATGCCGGTGGCCGGCGTGCGGCCGACCTGGGCTGCGATCGACTGCCGCTTGACCCCTTCCTTGTGGCGCAGCGTCAAAACGATGGCGCCGATCATGGCAACCAGCAGGATGAGGCCCGAAATCTGGAAGTAGTAGAGGTAGTCGGTATAGAGGATGTCGCCGAGTGCCGCCGTGTTCGAGCGCGCGGCGAGATCGGGGATTGGCTTCGAGACCGTCGCGGCCAGCCTCGGCGCGAAAGTATAGCCGCCGAGCACGACGATCAGCTCCGCCGCCAGGATCAGCCCGACCAKCGCRCCGATCGGCGCATATTGCAGMGCGCCSYYCTTSAKCTCGGCGAARTCGACRTCGAGCATCATGACGACGAACAGGAACAGCACCATGACSGCRCCGACRTAGACGACGAGCAGGATCATCGCCAGGAACTCGGCRCCGGTCAGCATGAACAGGCCGGCGGCGTTGAAGAAGGTCAGGATCAGGAACAGCACCGAATGCACGGGGTTGCGCGACGAAATGACCATGAACGCCGACGCCACGGCGACAAAGGCGAAGAGGTAGAAAAAGGCCGCCTCTAGTCCACTCAGCATTGGGGTTCCCCCGGGTTCCTGTTCGAACATGGCGCTCTGCGCCGGGTTCGATTGTTTGCGACCGCCTCCGGTCGGCAAGTTGCGTKKTCCTTAGACGAGGCCCCTCGCCCCGTCCATGCGTCAAATRTCAGCGRTAGGGCGAGTCCAGCGAGATGTTGCGCGCCAGTTCGCGCTCCCACCGGTCGCCATTCGCCAAMAGCTTGTCCTTGTCGTAGTAGAGYTCCTCGCGCGTCTCCGTCGCGAAYTCGAAATTCGGCCCYTCGACGATGGCGTCGACCGGRCAGGCTTCCTGGCAGAAGCCGCAATAGATGCACTTCACCATGTCGATGTCATAACGCACCGTGCGGCGCGTGCCGTCATTGCGGCGTGGGCCGGCCTCGATGGTGATGGCCTGCGCCGGGCAGATCGCCTCGCACAATTTGCAGGCGATGCAGCGTTCCTCGCCATTGGGATAGCGGCGCAATGCGTGCTCGCCACGGAAGCGCGGGCTGGTCGGCCCCTTCTCGTGCGGATAGTTGATCGTCTCCTTCGGCGCGAAGAACTGGCGCATCGACAGGAAGAAGGCGCTGACGAAATCCTGCAGCAGCAGCGATTTTGCGGCCTGTGAAAGAGCGGACATCACGCAAACCCCGTGATCTTGAGGAAGGCTGCGGTGGCGACCACCATGAACAGCGAGATCGGCAGGAACACTTTCCAGCCCAGCCGCATCAGCTGGTCGTAGCGGTAGCGCGGCACGAAGGCTTTCACCATGGAAATGCCGAAGAACACGAAGCAGACCTTCAGCACGAACCAGATGACGCCCGGCACCCAGGTGAAGGGTGCGAAGTCGAAGGGCGGCAGCCAGCCGCCGAGGAACAGRATGGTGGCSAGCGCGCACATYAGCACGATSGCGACATAYTCGCCGAGGAARAACAGCAGGAACGGCGTCGACGAATATTCGACCATGTGGCCGGCGACCAGYTCCGATTCGGCTTCSACCAGATCGAAAGGCGGMCGGTTCGTCTCGGCCAGCGCCGAGATGAAGAAGATGATGAACATCGGRAACAGCGCYAGCCAGTTCCAGTCGAGGAASGTGTTRGGCAGGCCAAGCCGCGTACCAATTCCATCATGCTGCGACAGCACGATATCGGTCAAATTGAGCGAACCGGCGGTGAGCAGCACGGTGACGATGACGAAGCCGATCGAGACTTCGTAGGACACCATCTGGGCAGCCGAACGCAGCGCGCCSARGAACGGATATTTCGAGTTGGATGCCCAGCCGCCCATGATCACGCCATAGACCTCGAGCGAGGAGATGGCGAAGACATAGAGGATGCCGACATTGACGTTGGCGATGGCCCAGCCSTSRTTGACCGGRATGACCGCCCAGGCCGAGATCGCCAGCACCGCCGACACCAGCGGCGCCAGCAGGAACACGCCCTTGTTGGCGCCTGACGGGATGACCGGTTCCTTGAAGACGAATTTCAGCAGATCGGCGAAGGCCTGCAGCGTACCCCAGGGGCCGACGACGTTCGGGCCACGGCGCAACTGCACCGCCGCCCAGATCTTGCGGTCGGCGTAGAGGATGTAGGCGACGAAGACCAGCAGGATAACGATCAGCACGACCGACTTCAGCAGGATGATCAGCGCCGGCAGCACGTAGAAGGAGAAGAAGGTGTCCATGCTTATTCCGCCGCCTGCTTGAAGCCGCTCTTGGCCAGTGCCGAGCATTCCGCCATCACGGCTGACGCCCGCGCGATCGGGTTGGTCAGGTAGAAATCCTTGACCGGAGAGGTGAAGGTGCCCTTGTTCAGCCGCCCACCGAGCTTTGCCACCTTGGCGATATCCTCGGCATTGCCGGCCGCGACCTGATCGATGCGGGCCAGATGCGGGTATTCGCCATAGAGTTTCGCACGCAGCTGCGGCAGCGAATCGAACGGCAGTTTCTTGCCCAGCACGTCCGACAGCGCTCTCAGGATCGCCCAATCCTCGCGGGCATCGCCCGGCGCGAAGCCGGCGCGGTTGGTCTGCTGCACGCGCCCTTCGGTGTTGACATAAGTGGCCGACTTTTCGGTGTAGGCGGCCGCCGGCAGGATGACATTGGCGCGGTGTGCGCCTTGATCGCCATGGGTGCCGATGTAGACGACGAAGGCGCCGCCGGTCTTGCCCATGTCGATCTCGTCGGCGCCGAGCAGGAACAGCACGTCCGTCTCGCCCAGCATGCCGGCGACATCCTTGCCGCCCTCACCCGGCACGAAGCCGAGATCGAGGCCGCCGACACGTCCGGCCGCGTTGTGCAGCACGGCAAAGCCGTTCCAGTCCGCCCGCGCTGCGTTGACCGCCGCAGCGAGCTTGGCCGCCTGGCCGAGCACCGCCGCACCATCGGCACGCGACAGCGCGCCCTGACCGACGATGATCAGCGGATGCGTCGCCTTCTTCAGCGTCTGGAAGAACTTGCCATTGCCGTCGGCCAGATCCTTCAGCGAATCCGGGCCGGCGCCCAGCAGTTCGTATTCGTAGCGCGTGTCGCCGACATCGCCGATGACGCCGACCGGTAGATTGCCGACCCGCCAGCGCTTGCGGATGCGGGCGTTGAGCACCGAGGCTTCATAGCGCGGGTTGGCGCCGATGATCAGCACCGCGTCGGCCTGCTCGATGCCTTCGATGGTCGAATTGAAGATGTAGCTGGCGCGGCCGAGCGCCGGATCGAGTGCGGCGCCATCCTGGCGGCAGTCGGTGTTCTTCGAACCGAGCGAAGCCATCAGTTGCTTCAGCGCGTAGATTTCCTCGACCGCCGCGAGATCGCCGGCAATAGCACCGATCTTCTCGGGCGCGGCCTTCGACACCGCGTCCTTGATCGCCGCAAAAGCCTCGGCCCAGCTTGCAGGAACCAGCTTGCCATCCTTGCGCACATAGGGGCGGTCSAGGCGCTGCGTGCGCAAKCCATCCCAGATGAAGCGGGTCTTGTCGGAAATCCACTCCTCATTCACCTGCTCGTTGACGCGCGGCAGGATGCGCATCACTTCGCGGCCACGGCTATCGACGCGGATCGCCGAGCCGACGGCATCCATCACGTCGATGGATTCGGTCTTGGTCAGTTCCCAAGGCCGCGCCTGGAAGGCGAAGGGCTTTGAGGTCAGCGCGCCGACCGGGCAAAGGTCAATGACGTTGCCCTGCAGCTCCGAGGTCATGGCGCTTTCGAGATAGGTGGTGATCTCGGCGTCCTCGCCACGGCCGATCAGGCCAAGTTCGGAAATGCCGGCGACTTCGGTGGTGAAGCGGACGCAGCGCGTGCAGTGGATGCAGCGGTTCATCACCGTCTTGACCAGCGGGCCGATATACTTGTCTTCGACCGCGCGCTTGTTCTCGTGATAGCGCGAGGAATCGACGCCGAAGGCCATTGCCTGGTCCTGCAGGTCGCACTCGCCACCCTGGTCGCAGATCGGGCAATCCAGCGGATGGTTGATCAGCAGGAACTCCATCACGCCTTCCCGGGCCTTCTTGACCATCGGCGTGTTGGTGAAGATTTCCGGCGGTTCGCCATTCGGGCCGGGGCGCAAATCGCGCACGCCCATGGCGCAGGAAGCCTGCGGCTTGGGCGGCCCACCCTTCACCTCGATCAGGCACATGCGGCAATTGCCGGCGATCGACAGCCGCTCATGGAAGCAGAAGCGCGGCACTTCCGCGCCCGCGTCTTCCGCCGCCTGCAGCAGCGTGTAGTGGTCGGGTACAGTGATCTCTTTCCCGTCGACCTTGAGCTTTGCCATTTCGCTTCAAACCCCTGCGGATTTCCCGCAATCTCATTTCCCGGGCGCGGCAAACGCAGCACCCGGCATTTCATTCACTTCTTCGCGGCCAGCACCGCGGCCTGGGCAGTCCAGTCGTCGCGGCCGATGCGGCCGTTGAACGACAGATAATCGTCAACCCAGGCGATCTCCTGCGGCGACCAGCCGGCGATCTGGGCATATGTCCAGATACCGAGCCCGTTCAGCACCTTTTCCAGCTTCGGACCGATACCCGATATCGCCTTCAGGTCCGACGGTTTCGCCGGCTTGTCGATAGCCTTGGGCTGCCTGAAATCCTCGGGCAGCAGCGCGTCGGCGGCCTCACTCGTTGCCGGAGCGACATTCACCGCCGGCGCCGTGGTGGCGGCTTCCTTCGCGGCAATGTCGGTGACTTCCTGCGCAAAGGACTGCGCCTCGGCAATCATGGTCTTCGCCGTCGCCCGCGCCTTGGTGGACGACGAGTTCGCGTCCTCGAACTGCTCGACGCGCGCCTCGAAATCCTCGATCAGCGGCTGCATCAGCCGCTGCGATGCCTCGGCGGCACCCGAAAGCGCGCCCAGCCAAACGCCGAAGGCATGGTTCGCGAGCCCAAAGCCAAGCGCCGACATCGCCGCCGCACCCGCGACAGGGTGCACGAAAAGGTTGACGGCGCTGGCCATCTCCTTCGGCATCATCCTGGTCAGGTCCTGGTTCATCTTCTCGAGCTGGTCCAAATTGGGCATCATTGGGTAGGGTGTCGAATACGGCGCCATAGAGTTCTCCTGGTCGTTCTTCGTTCGCCCCGCCCCGCTAGTCTCGCTTCGGGCTTTCGCCCGCAGTCACAAATTCGTCTATTCCGCCGCCACCATCACCGGCTCGGCCCGGTGCGCGTTTCGCGAAAACTCGTCGATACGCCGCTCAACCTCGCCGCGGAAATGCCGCATCAGGCCCTGGATCGGCCACGCCGCCGCATCGCCCAGCGCGCAGATCGTGTGGCCTTCGATCTGCTTGGTGACGTCGAGCAGCATGTCGATCTCGCGCTTCTGCGCCTCGCCGCGCACCAGCCGCTCCATCACCCGCCACATCCAGCCGGTGCCTTCGCGGCACGGCGTGCACTGGCCGCAGCTCTCATGCTTGTAGAAGTAGGACAACCGGGCAATCGCCTTCACGACATCGGTCGACTTGTCCATGACGATGACGGCGGCCGTGCCGAGGCCGGACTTCAAGTCGCGCAAAGCGTCGAAATCCATCGGTGTGTCGATGATCTGCTCGGCCGGCACCAGCGGCACCGAAGCGCCGCCCGGAATGACCGCGAGCAGATTGTCCCAGCCGCCGCGAATGCCGCCGCAATGCGTTTCGATCAGCTCGCGGAACGGGATCGACATCGCCTCTTCGACGGTGCACGGATTGTTGACGTGGCCGGAGATGCAGAACAGCTTGGTGCCGACATTGTTGGGCCGGCCGAAGGACGAGAACCAGGCCGCKCCGCGACGCAGGATGGTCGGCGCCACCGCGATCGACTCGACATTGTTGACCGTTGTCGGACAACCGTACAAGCCGACATTGGCCGGGAATGGCGGCTTCAGTCTCGGCTGACCCTTCTTGCCTTCGAGGCTTTCAAGCAGCGCCGTCTCTTCGCCGCAGATATAGGCGCCGGCGCCGTGATGCATGTAGATGTCGAAATCATAGCCGGAGGTGTTGTTCTTGCCGATCAGCTTGGCCTCGTAGGCCTCCTCGATGGCACGCTGCAGCGCCTCGCGCTCGCGGATGAACTCGCCGCGCACATAGATGTAGGCCGCGATCGCGCCCATGGCGAAGCCGGCGAGCAACGCGCCCTCGACCAGCGTGTGCGGGTCATTGCGCAGGATGTCGCGGTCCTTGCAGGTGCCGGGCTCGGATTCGTCGGCATTGATGACCAGGTAGCTCGGCCGGCCGTCGCTCTGCTTGGGCATGAACGACCATTTGAGACCGGTCGGGAAGCCGGCGCCACCGCGGCCGCGCAGGCCTGATGCCTTCATCTCGTTGACGATCCAGTCGCGCCCCTTGGCGACGAGGCCGGGCGTGTTGTCCCAGGCGCCGCGCGCCATCGCGCCGGCCAGCGACTTGTCGAAGAGGCCGTAGATGTTGGTGAAGATGCGGTCTTTGTCCTGAAGCATTTTTCTTACCCTCAGACCGGCTTCTTGCCGAAAACGCGGATGTATTCGGCGACGCCGCCCTTGGCGAGCGCCTTGGCCTGCTTGACCCAGTCGTCGCGGTCGATGCGGCCGTGGAAGGAGAGATAGCCGTCCACCCACTCGCGCTCGGCCTTCTTCCAGGAAGCGACCTGCGCRAAGGTGAAAATACCAAGCGTATGCAGGATRCCCTCGATCTTCGGSCCGACGCCGGAGATCAGCTTGAGATCGTCGACCGSSGCCGGCCTGTCGATACCGGCCGGACGGTTCTTGTCCTCCAGCGACGGCTTTACCGGCTTTGCCGCCGGCGCCTTGGTTTCCGGCGCCTTGAAGGCAGCGGCCGGCTCGGCCTTGGCCGTCGGCCCATTGCGCTGCTTGGCGACCTGCTCGACTTCCGGCGCTGCCGTGTTGGCGTTGGCGGCCGAATGCGGCGGTGCCGAAACGCTCGCCGCCTTCTCCGCCGCCGGCGCCACCTTGGTCGCCGAAGGCGTCTTCAAGGCCGGGCTGGTYTCSGGCGCRTCGGTCTTCGGCTTGCCGGCATTSGACGGYGCCACKGGTGCGGCAGCCGGCACTTGCGCCGCAGGCGCAGCCGGCGTGGCTGCGGCCGGAGCGGCGGCAGCGGTCGGCGCCGCATTCTGGGCGGCCTTGGTCGCCGCCTTGGCTTCCTTGTCACGGGTCGACTTGAGGATCGCCTTTTCGCTCTTCAGCGTCGTCAGGCCGGAGGCCGGCTCCGAGCTGGTGCGGCCGTTCTGCGGCCCCGGCGCAACCGAGGCGCCCTTGCCCGCATCATAGAGATCGATGATTTCGGCCAGCCGTTCCGGCGTCAGATCCTCGAACGTGTCCTTGAAGACCATGACCATCGGTGCGTTGACGCAGGCGCCAAGGCACTCGACCTCTTCCCACGACAAGGTGCCCTTGTCGTTGGTGTGGAACTGGTCGTGATGGATTTTCGAGCGGCAAACATCCATCAGCGCTTCCGAGCCGCGCAGCATGCAAGGCGTGGTGCCGCAGACYTGGATGTGCGCGCGGGTGCCAACGGGATTCAACTGATACTGCGTGTAGAAGGTCGCGACCTCGAGCCCGCGGATACGCGGCATGCCGAGCATGTCGGAAATCGTCTCGATCGCCGCCTTGGTGACCCAGCCTTCCTGCTCCTGCGCGATCATCAGCAAGGGAATGATCGCCGACTGCTCACGGCCCTTCGGGTACTTCTTGATCCATTGCTTCGCCGCTGCCGCGTTCGCCCGGTTGAAGGCGAAGGAGGCTGGCTGGACGCTGGCATCTGCTAGACGGCGGACTGACATTAGTTTTGAACTCTGTTGTAGCAGTCGAAATAGAAACGAGGGTCGGACCTCGCCAAGACGGCGGTGCTCTCATCGTTTCCGATTTTTTTCCAGGTAGTGTCGACATAGTCGCGATATTCTCGGTACCGATCCGAGCAATCGCCGCCAAGCGCCAGCTTCCAGTCCGGATATTGCGTATCCGCGCTGAGATACCAACCCGAATCCAAACTCCAAAGCCTGCCCATCTCGGTGATCCTGCACTTGACATTTGTCTTCAAGCCCTCAAGTGCGCAGGACACCCAATAGGCTTGCGGCGAGCTGCCCCACGCGGCAACCGCACCCATGCCGGTAACACCGGCGGCAAAGCCGACAGTAACCAACAGGGCGCCTCGCGTGCTCACCGATCGACCTCACCAAACACGATGTCGAGGGAGCCGAGAACGGCGGTGACGTCGGCCAGCATGTGGCCGCGGCAGAGGAAATCCATGGCTTGCAGATGCGCAAACCCAGGGGCGCGCAGCTTGCAGCGGTACGGCTTGTTCGAGCCGTCGGAGACGAGATAGACGCCGAATTCGCCCTTCGGCGCCTCGACCGCCGCATAGACCTCGCCGGCCGGCACACGGTAGCCCTCGGTGTAGAGCTTGAAGTGATGGATCAGCGCTTCCATCGAGCGCTTCATCGCCTGGCGCTTTGGCGGCACGACCTTGCCGTCGAGGTTCGACACCGGACCGGTGCTTTCCTTGCCGAGCAAGAGATCGACGCACTGGCGCATGATCCGCGCCGACTGGCGCATCTCTTCCATGCGCACGAGATAACGGTCGTAGCAGTCGCCGTTCTTGCCGATCGGAATGTCGAAATCCATTTCCGAATAGCATTCATAGGGCTGCGACTTGCGCAGATCCCAGGGCGCGCCCGAACCGCGCACCATGACGCCSGARAAACCCCAGGCCCAGGCATCGGCCAGCGAAACAATGCCGATATCGACATTGCGCTGCTTGAAGATGCGGTTGCCGGTCAGCAGACGATCGAGATCATCGATCGACTTCAGGAACGGGTCGATCCAYTTGCCGATATCCTCGACCAGCTKMYGYGGCAGGTCCTGGTGMACGCCGCCGGGCCGGAAATAGGCSGCATGCATGCGCGAGCCSGARGCGCGCTCATARAACACCATCAGCTTTTCGCGYTCGACGAAGCCCCACAGCGGCGGCGTCAGCGCGCCGACGTCCATCGCCTGCGTCGTCACATTGAGGATATGCGACATGATGCGGCCGATTTCGCAATAAAGCACGCGGATCAGCTGGCCGCGCCTCGGCACCTCGATGCCGAGCAGACGCTCGACGGCAAGCGCGAAGGCATGCTCCTGGTTCATCGGCGCGCAATAATCGAGCCGGTCGAGATAAGGCACAGCCTGCAGATAGGTTTTTGCCTCGATCAGCTTTTCCGTGCCGCGATGCAAAAGTCCGATATGCGGATCGACGCGGTCGACGACTTCGCCGTCGAGTTCCAGCACAAGGCGCAAAACGCCATGCGCCGCAGGGTGCTGCGGCCCGAAATTGATGTTGAAATTGCGGACGGAGGTTTCAGCCATTCTGGCGCCTCTGACGATGAGTCAGTAGTGAGTAGTGAGTAGTGATCATCAATCTCAATGCCTGCTTCATTCCGCCTGCTTGGCCTGCACCGTTCGGATAAGAGATCTCATCATTTTTCCAATCTCTTCGCATCGCAGGAGCAGTTCAATCTCATTGTCTTTTCGTAGCAAGCCTACCCGGCATGCCAGCAGTATGTGCGTTTCCAGTTCCTTCAACGAGCCTTGCGACATGCGCAAAAATTGAACGAACGACCCTCTGTTTTCCCGACCGTATCCCTCTGCGATATTCGCCGCGATCGAAACCGCCGATCGCCGTATCTGAGAGGTCATGCCGTAAATCTCATCCCTCGGAAATTCTTTGGTGAAGCGATAACAATCTTCAGCGAGCGTCATCGCCGATTGCCACACCTTCAAGTCACGATAAGATTCGATCCGTTGCTCCAACTCTTTCCCTACTGACTACTGACTACTTCCCTACTCACTGTTTCGCTTTTTCGTCCCCGGGCAGCACGTAGTCGGTGCCTTCCCAAGGGGAAAGAAAATCAAAATTGCGAAATTCCTGCTTGAGCTCGACCGGCTCGTAGATGACGCGCTTGGCYTCGTCGTCGTAGCGCACTTCGACRAAGCCGGTCAGCGGGAAATCCTTGCGCAGYGGATGGCCTTCGAAACCGTAATCGGTCAGCAGACGGCGCAGATCGGGATGGCCCGAGAACAGCACGCCATAGAGATCGTAGGTCTCGCGCTCGAACCAGTCGGCACCTGGGAAAACGCCGGTGATCGACGGCACCATTGTCTCCTCGTCGGCCAGAACCTTGACGCGGATGCGCACATTCTGTTTCGGCGACAGCAGATGGTAGACGACGTCGAAGCGCTTGGTCCGCGACGGATAGTCGGCGCCGCAGACATCGATGATCGAGATGAACTGGCAGCGCGCATCGTCGCGCAAGAAGGTCATCACCTCGATGAGATCGCCCGGCTCGACATGGATGGTGAGCTCGCCATAGGCGATATCAGCGCCATTGACGCGACCAATCAGCTTTTCGCCGAGATAGGTCGACAGTTCGCTAAGGGATGCGGCCATGGATTTACCGTTCGATCGTGCCGGTGCGGCGGATTTTCTTCTGCAGGAGAAGAATGCCGTAGAGCAGGGCTTCAGCGCTCGGCGGGCAGCCGGGCACATAGATGTCGACCGGCACGACGCGATCGCAGCCGCGCACCACCGAATAGGAATAGTGGTAGTAGCCGCCGCCATTGGCGCACGAGCCCATCGAGATGACGTAGCGCGGCTCCGGCATCTGGTCGTAGACCTTGCGCAGCGCCGGCGCCATTTTGTTGGTCAGCGTGCCGGCGACGATCATGATGTCGGACTGGCGCGGCGACGCGCGCGGGGCGACGCCGAAGCGCTCCGAGTCATAGCGCGGCATCGAGGTGTGGATCATCTCGACCGCGCAGCACGCCAGACCAAAGGTCATGAACATCAGCGAGCCGCTGCGCGCCCAGGTGATCAGCGCCTCGGTCGAGGTGACCAGAAAACCCTTGTCGGCAAGCTCGTTGTTGATTTCGAGGAAGAAGGGATCGTCCTCCCCCACCGGCTTGCCGGTGTTGGGATCGATGATGCCCTTCGGCTTCGGCGYGACGAGGGTGCCTGAACTGTCGTTCAATCCCATTCCAGCGCTCCTTTTTTCCATTCATAGGCAAAGCCGATGGTCAGCACTGCCAAAAACACCATCATCGACCAGAAGCCGAGCATGCCGATYTTCGAGAAGGAKACCGCCCASGGAAACAGRAAGGCCACTTCCAGRTCGAAGATGATGAACAGGATCGACACCAGGTAGAAACGGATGTCGAATTTCATGCGGGCGTCGTCGAACGAGTTGAAACCGCACTCGTACGCGGAAAGCTTTTCGGGATCGGGATTGCGGTAAGCCACCAGGAACGGTGCGGCCAGCAGCGCCAGGCCGACGACCAGTGCCACGCCGATGAACAGGACGATGGGCAGGTACGAACTGAGGAGTGCGTTCATGCAGCGGTTTCCGTTGGCGCCAATCCACTTTGATTACAGCACCGGACCTTAATGCGGAAGCGTGACAGTTTAACCGCTGAACCGTTTTAAGGGGCCTATGCTGCAACGCGGCGAGGGTTAGCGCAGCACTTCCAGCGAAGCAAGTCAAACCTTGTTCAAAACGCAGTGCTGGACGGCATATCCGAAGAAACTGGTCCGATCCGCTCTTGTTTGATTTCCTTCACTTTTTACTCCACTTTTCTCTCCTGACAGGGTTGCCGCCAAAACCCTGCTAGCATGAGCTGGAATCACCCGTCAGAACCTCGGTTCAACAAGCCCTCAGAGTCCGCCGAATGAAGGAAAAGATCTCGCTCGCCACCGCCCGGCGCATCGCGCTCGCCGCTCAAGGGTTTCTTGATCCGCGCCCAAATGGCACACCCGACCGCCGCCACTTCGCCCGTGTGCTCTCCCGCACCGGCCTGCTGCAGATCGATTCCGTCAGCGCGGTGGTGCGCGCGCATTATATGCCGCTCTATTCGCGCCTTGGCCCCTACCCGCTCGCTCTGCTCGACAATGCTGCGGTGACGCGCAAGCGCACGGTCTTCGAATACTGGGCGCATGAGGCGTCGTTCCTGCCGGTCGAGACCTATCCGCTGATGCGTTGGCGCATGCAGCGCGCCGAGCAAGGCGACGAAATGTATCTGGGATTGGCCAAATGGGGCCGCGAGCACGCCGCCTATATAGAAGAGATCTACCGCGCGGTCGCCGAGCGCGGCCCGATCGCTGCTTCAGCACTCGAAGGTCAGAAGGGCTCGGGCGGCTGGTGGGGCTGGAGCCATGCCAAGCACGCCTTCGAATGGCTGTTCTGGGCCGGGCGCATTACGACGGCGCACCGCCGTGGCTTCGAACGCTTCTACGACCTGCCGGAGCGCGTGCTGCCGCAGGCGATCCTCGATCTGCCGGTGCCGGCCGCCGAGGACGCGCATCGCGAATTGCTGCGCATTTCCGCCCGCGCCCACGGCATCGCGACATCAAGCGACCTGCGCGACTATTTCCGGCTGTCGCCAGCCGACATGAAGGGGCGGCTGGAGGAACTGGTCGAGACCGGCGAGTTGGTGCCGGTGCGTGTCGAAGGCTGGGACAAGCCGGCTTACCTTCACAGGGACGCCCGTTTGCCCCGAAAAATCGAGGCCCGCGCCTTGCTGGCGCCGTTCGATCCTGTTGTCTTCGAGCGGTCGCGCTCGGAGCGGCTGTTCGATTTCCACTACCGCATCGAGATCTACACACCGGCCGAAAAGCGGCAATACGGCTACTACGTCCTGCCCTTCCTGCTCGGCGACCGGATCGTGGCACGCGTCGACCTCAAGGCAGACCGGCCGGCCAGCGTCCTGCGCGTCCATGCCGCCTACTCCGAGCCCGGCGCACCGCCTGAAACAGCGGCAGAACTCTTCGAGGAACTGAAGCAGATGCAGGGCTGGCTCGGGCTCGAGCGCATGGAAGTGACGCCGGCCGGCGATTTGGGGCCGGCGCTGGCCGACATGGCGGTGTCGTAAGCTCGCGTTGACACCGCTACCCGCAAAAGCCTAAATCCGGTTCAGACGGTCCCTTGCCCGCAACGGCAAGGGCTAAGAGGGAATGCGGTGCGGGATTTCGATCTCAAATCCGCGGCTGTCCCCGCAACTGTAAGCGAAGAGCCAAGGCCGAAAGCCACTGGGAGGTTCCCGGGAAGGCGGCTACCGAAGGCGATGACTCGCGAGCCAGGAGACCTGCCGTCTGCGACAGAAGAATCCGATCGCCCGGCGGGTTTCCGGGCAAGGAGCCCGGTTTTTGGACCAGAACAGCAGTTTTTCGGCTGGCACAGCGGATATTCCGTCCGCCAACAGTGATGCTTTGGCCGGCGTCACCATCATTGTCTGCGCCTCCTGCCGCGATGAGACCGGCTCGGATGCCCATCCGCGTGCCGGCGAACTTTTGGCTGAGGACACGCGCCGTGCAGCGTCTGACGACCATATCCGCGTGCGCACGGTCGAATGCCTCGGCAATTGCAAGCGTCGGCTCAGCGCCGCCATCCTGCGCGACGGCTGCTGGAGCTATGTGTTTGGCGACCTGACCCTGACCAGTGGCGCCGACCTCGTCACCGGCGCAAAGCTCTTCGCCACGTCAACGGACGGCCTCATCCCATGGCGCGGCCGGCCCGATTCGCTCAAGCGCGGCCTCGTGGCCCGCATTCCACCCCTCGACATGCTGAAGGACTAACCATGACCGCTTCCGTCTCCCGTGTTCCCTGCACTGTCGTCACCGGCTTCCTTGGCGCCGGCAAGACGACGCTGGTCCGCCATCTCCTGGAAAACGCCGGCGGCAAGCGCATCGCCATCATCGTCAACGAGTTCGGCGATATCGGTATCGACGGCGAGATTTTGAAAGGCTGCGGCATCGACACGTGCCCGGAAGAAAACATCGTCGAACTGGCCAATGGCTGCATCTGCTGCACCGTCGCCGACGATTTCGTGCCGGCGCTCGACAAGATCCTGTCGCTGACGCCGAAGGTCGACCATATCCTGATCGAGACCTCGGGCCTCGCTCTGCCCAAGCCGCTGGTCCAGGCTTTCCAGTGGCCGACGGTGAAGAGCCGTGTGACCGTCGACGGCGTCATTGCGGTTGTCGATGGCCCGGCGCTTGCCGAAGGCCGCGTCGCCAACGACATGGACGCCTTGCAGGCGCAGCGCGCCGGGGATGACAGCCTCGACCATGACGACCCGGTCGAGGAGGTGTTCGAGGACCAGATCGCCTGCGCCGACCTGATCATCCTGTCGAAGAGCGACCTGATGGACGCCGCCGGCTCGGCCCGCGCCAATGCCATCATTGGCGAACACTCCGCCCGAGCCGTGAAGATCGTGCCGACGTCGTATGGCAAGGTCGACCCCTCGGTGCTGCTCGGCCTCGGGCTCGCCGTCGAGGACGACATCGAAAACCGCAAGTCCCATCATGACGGCGCGTTCGACCACGAGCATGACGACTTCGACACCTTCATCGTCGACATTGCCTCGATCGCCAATCCGGACGAGCTGGCCAAGCGCGTCGCCACCGCCGCCGAACARGAAAACGTRCTGCGCGTGAAAGGCTTCGTCGAGGTCGGCGGCAAACCGATGCGGCTTTTGCTGCAGGCCGTCGGCCCGCGCGTCAATCATTACTACGACCGCGCTTGGACCGCTGAGGATGACCGCCGCTCGCGCCTCGTCGTCATCGGCCTCAAGGGGCTGAACCGCCCGGCAATCGAGCGTATACTCGCCGGCTGATCTCGGACACGGGCCGCGATGCACATCCTCACCACGACCTCCGCCTCGCTCGACGATCTCGCCGAGCCGGTCGATCTGCGGCAGACGCCGGCGGATATCGTGGCCCTGTCCTTCACCGACAGCGACCTTGCCGGCCTTGCGGCAGCGTGGAAAGCGGATGCCGACCGCCTGCCCTCGATGCGGCTGGCCGCACTTCGCGACCTGCGCCATCCCATGTCCGTTGACCTCTGGGTCGACAGCGTCGCCCGCCACGCCAAGATCATCCTGGTGCGCATCCTCGGCGGCTACGACTGGTGGCGCTATGGCTGCGACCAGCTTGCCGCGACCGCCCGCGAACACGGGATTAAACTCGCGCTGCTTCCAGGTGAAAGCCACGACGAGGATATCAGGCTGATCGAAGCCTCGACGCTGCCACGCGAGGAATTGGATAGCCTGCTCGGCTATTTCCGCGAGGGCGGCCCGGCCAATATGAGCGCACTGGTGCAGCGGCTGGCGGGGCTGGCGGGACGGGAAGCAGCTGTCACCGAGCCGGTCAGCGTGCCGAAAGCGGGCTACTACGAGCCGAACCGCGGCGTCGTCCCCCTCCCCCTCCAAGGGGAGGAAAATGCCGCTCCCGTCATTCCCATCCTGTTCTACCGCTCGATGCTGCTCGCCGCCGATGTCGAGCCCGTCGACGCCCTTTTTGAAGCGCTCCGCCAACGCGGTATCGCGCCGGTCCCAATCTTCGTCTCCAGCCTGAAAGACCCGACCTCGCTGGCGTTCGTGGAAACCGCGCTGGCCGCCCTGAACCCCGCCGCCATCATCACCGCGACCGCCTTCGCCTCCGGCGCCGAACCCAGCGTCGAAACCCTGTTCGACCGTGCCGGCGTGCCCGTCTTCCAGGTCATCGTCGCCACCACCCGCCGCGACGTCTGGGAGAACAACCAGCGCGGCCTGGCGCCCGCCGACCTTGCCATGCATGTCGTGCTGCCGGAGCTGGACGGCCGCATCCTCGCCGGCGCCATTTCCTTCAAGGGCGAGAGCGATGTCGATCCAGCACTTGGCCACCGCGCCTTTGCCAACCGGCCGGAACCGGATCGCGTGGCGCAGGTCGCGGACCGTGTGGCAGCGTTCATCAAGTTGCAGGAGACTCCGCGCGCAGAGCGCAAGCTGGCTATTCTGATCCCGGATTATCCAAGCGCGCCTGGGCGCACCGGCTATGCTGTCGGCCTTGACGTGCCTTCCAGTGTGCTGGCGATGCTGCATGACCTGAGCGAACAGGGCTATGTGGTTGAGGGGATTCCGCAAACGCCGCGTGAATTGCTGGATTTGCTGGAGCGGGGCAATGATGGGCCGGGGTTGGAAGATTATCTGACCTTCTCGAAGGAATTGCCGGTTGAGGCAATGACCGCCGTCGAGGCGGCGTGGGGGGAAGCAGAAGACGAGACAGGTTTGTGCGAAGCACCCCCCTCTGTCCTGCCGG